>JBAQPI010000214.1:0-4582 GCA_049305635.1 Rhodoglobus sp.
CCGGTGGGCAGGTAGTAGCGCGCCTGCACCTTCTTGCTCTTGAGCACCCGGATGTTGCCGAATTTCTTGTAGCCATATCAGCCTCCGTCATCGTGCCCACCAGGTGGTGGGCATTGGGTGATACGGAGAAAGACAGGGTTCGACCAAGGGTGCATCAACTCGTTTTGGGAAACGAGAACAAGGCACAACAAGGCACGCGCCAGATGACCTACTCCGGCGAGAGGCTCGGAGCTGAAGAAAAAGGCTGGTCGCAGACCATGTTTCGCAGAGCGGATGACGGGATTCCCTACCGAGCCGCCGGCCCGTTGCTGCGCAACGCTCCGGACTGCTCAGCGGGGGCCCATTCGATTCACTGCGCCCGATTCGAACGAGTGAAGGCGCCCACCCTGTCGGATGGACGCCTTCTCACGTTCGAGCGGATGACGGGAATCGAACCCGCGCTATCAGCTTGGGAGGCTGAAGTTCTGCCATTGAACTACATCCGCGATCGGCGGTGAACCGCCAGTGATGAATCCTACCTGCGGGCCGCGCGAGCCGCTACGCTGCTCGACATGAGGCGACCCTGGGTCATCGTTTCCGCTGCCGTCGTGCTGCTCGGGCTCGCCGCGTGCGGCCCGACACCGGAGGCGGAGCCGACGCCCACGGCGAGTGCTTCGGCGACGGCATCCCCCACACCGAGCCCCACGCCCGAACCGGTCGCGCTCGAGCTGCCCGGCTGCGAGGAGCTGCTGACGATCGAGGAGGCCCGCGCGCTGTTCTCCGGCAACACCGAGTTCTTCGGCGAGACCCCGGGCGCCGACTTCACCGGTCGCTTCGAGATCCCCGAGATCGCCACGGCGATCGCCGGTTCCGCCCAGTCGAAGACGTGCCGCTGGGGTGTGCCGAACTCCGACGGTTCGTTCTCGCTCCTGGTCGCCGAGATCGCACCCGCCGACCGCGCCGCGCTCACCACCGCGCTCACCGCCGCGGGCTTCGCCTCGTCCACGACGGGCGCGGTCACGACCCTCGAGCTGGAACGCGACGGCATGGTCTCGACCGAATCGGCCGTGCACCTCTTCACCGGCGACGTCTGGATCCTGTCGGATGGCACCGGCCTGGCCGTCAGCGGACCGGTCGCCGTCTCGGCCCTCGACGCGATCCGAGCGGCCAACCCGACGCTCGGCCTGTGAGTGCTCGCTAGTCTGAACGAATGCTGCTCTCCGATCGCGACATCCGTGCCGAGCTGACCGCGGGCCGCATCGGCCTCGAACCGCTGGACCTCGGGATGGTGCAGCCCTCGAGCATCGACGTGCGCCTCGACCGCTTCTTCCGCCTGTTCGACAACCACAAGTACCCCTTTATCGACCCGGCCGAGGACCAGCCCGACCTCACCCACCTCATCGAGGTCGAGGCCGAGCAGCCGTTCATCCTGCACCCCGGCGAGTTCGTGCTCGGCTCGACCTTCGAGCTCGTGACCCTCCCCGACGACATCGCCGCCCGCCTCGAGGGCAAGAGCTCGCTCGGCCGCCTCGGGCTGCTCACGCACTCCACCGCGGGATTCGTCGACCCGGGCTTCTCCGGCCACGTCACCCTCGAGCTCTCGAATGTCGCGACCCTGCCGATCAAGCTGTGGCCGGGCATGAAGATCGGGCAGCTGTGCTTCATCCGCACGAGCTCGCCGGTGGAGAACCCCTACGGTTCGGGCATGTACGCCAACCGCTACCAGGGCCAGCGCGGGCCGACCGCGAGCCGCAGCCATCAGAACTTCCACCGCACCGACGTGCGATCGAGCGATGCCGGAGCTGCCGGCGGTTAGAACAGGGTGGGTTCTGCGGGCAGATCGGCGGGTTCGTCCCGCGTGAGAACGTCCATGAAGGGGACGTTGACGTACAGGCGCTCCCTGCCGACCGGAACCTTGAGGAGCAGTTCGGCGTCGACGAGCGTGTTGAGCCAAGACGTCGCCGTCGGTCTGGAAACCGCGCATCGCGCCATGACGTTGGCGATTCTCGAGTACGGCTGCTCGAACAGGATCGCCAGGAAGTCCGCGTTGACATTGCCGTAGAGGTCCCGCAGACGGTCCTGGAATTCACGCTCGAGTTCCTTCACCGCCGCGATCTTTCTCATGGTGAGCACCGCGGTATGCCGTATTCCTTCAAGCATGAAGAGAATCCAAGATTGCCAGTCGTGTTCGACCGTCACCCGTTGGAGAAGACGATAGTAGGTGCTCTTGTTCTCGATGATGTATCGCGAGAGGTAGAGGATCGGTTGACTCAGCAGACCCGCCGCTATCAACACAAGGACGTTGAGCACTCGTCCCGTGCGCCCGTTTCCGTCTTCGAATGGATGAATCGCCTCGAACTGATAATGCGCGACGGCCATGATGATCAGCGGGTCCAGTTCTGGGCTCTCATGTATGAACCTCTCCCAGTTGGACAGCTTGGCCGCCACGAGATCTGCGCCCACCGGGGGAGTGTAGATGGCTTCATGGGTTGCCGGATTCCCGATGTAGGTTCCGGGAAGGACGCGGAGGGGCATCTCCCGCTGCTTGATGATCGAGCAGACCTCGACCGCTGTCGTCGTGCTGAGCGGTCTCGCCTTTGCCAGCCGAAAGCCCTCGAAGAGAGCGTTTCTGTACCGAAGCGCCTCCCGGGTGGCAGGGTTCGTCGCCGACTTCTCGTCCTGCGCGTATTTGAACAGTTCGTCAGTCGTGGTGACGATGTTCTCGATCTCGGAACTTGCCTGCGCCTCGAGAATGGGAATCGAATTGATGAGAACAACGGGATTCGGGATGCTGGAGGAGGCCTGCTCCAGCGCGGCGATGGCCGCGCGAGCTTCGATGGCGAGTTTGAGGACCGGCTTGGTCTCGAGTTCGGTGGCTGGGGGGAGATCGGGCAGTTCGTTATAAGGCTGATCTGCGCGCCAAGTCATAGTGGATCATAGCAAGGCGGAGCACGACGTTTAAAAAAAACGCCAAATTCTTTAAACGTCACGCAGACATGCAAGCTCGCTTTACACATGTGAAGTCCGGAAACGAAGCACACTTGTCAATCAGTAAGCGTTCTCAGCTGCTCCAGCTGCCACCCCAGCCACGGGCTGAACGCGTAGGGCGCGGCCTGCGCGGCCGTGAGCAGGGACTCGGGGGTGACCCAGGCGAACTCGGCGACCTCGTCGGGGTTGGCGACCACGGCATCCGTCGTCACGGCGCGGTACACGGGGCACACCTCGTTCTCGACGATGCCGGAGGCGTCCACCGCGCGGTAGCGGAAGTCGGGCAGCACGACCTCGATGTCGGCGACGGTGATGCCGAGCTCGACGTGCGCTCGGCGGGCGATCGCCTCCTCCATCGTCTCGCCCGGCGCCGGGTGGCCGCAGAACGAGTTGGTCCACACGCCCGGCCAGGTGAGCTTGCCGAGAGCGCGGCGCGTGACGAGCACGAGACCCTCGGCGTTGGCGACGTGGCAGGAGAACGCGAGGTGCAGCGCGGTGTCCGCGGTGTGCACGGCGGCCTTGTCGGCGACCCCGATGCTCTGGCCGGAGTCATCCAGCAGCACGACCAGTTCGGCGTGCGGGTTCATCGCGATAGTCTGCCTCAATGGACGGTGCTGGGCTGCTCGCCCTCTCGACTCAGAGGCAGAAGCAGGTCGACGCCGTGCTGGCGCGCTTCTTCAGCCTAGCCAAGAACCGCGCGACGGCCATGGGGCCGCAGTACGTGCGGCTGTGGCAGGAGCTCGAGGCGAACACCGCCGGCGGCAAGCGGTTCCGCCCTCGGATGGTCATGGCGGCCTACCAGTCCCTCGGCGGCACCGACACCGAGGCTGCGGCCTATGTGGGGGCCGCGTTCGAGTTGCTGCACACGGCGCTCATCGTGCACGACGACGTGATCGACCGCGACTTCTCGCGCCGCGGCGTGCCGAACATCGCCGGCAGCTACCGCGATCTCGCGACCGGCCGGGGCGCGTCCCAGCGGGTCGCCGAGCACGCGGGCATCTCGGCGGCGGTCATCGCCGGCGATCTCGCCCTCTTCAACGCCTACCGGCTCATCGACCGCAGCGGTGTCTCCAGTGTCACCCGTGCGCGCCTGCTCGAGGTGATGGATGACGCGCTCTTCGCCTCCGCCGCGGGCGAGCTGATCGACGTGGACTTCGCCAACCTCCCCGAGGTTCCGCGCGTGGACGACATCCTCACCATGGAGCGCCTCAAGACCGCGGTCTACACCTTCGAGTGCCCCCTGCAGGCCGGCGCGATCCTGGCGGGCGCCTCCGACGAGGTGGTCGCCACCCTCGGCGACTTCGGCCGCGACATCGGCATCGCCTACCAGATCATCGACGACCTGCTCGGGGTGTTCGGCCTCGAGGCCGAGACCGGCAAGACCACGCTCGGCGACCTGCGTGAGGGCAAGCGCACGGTGCTCATCGCCTACGCGACCTCGACGAGCGAGTGGGATGCGGTCGCCCACCTGTTCGGCAACCCCGAACTCACCGAGGCCGACGCCGCTCTCGTGCGCGGCGTGCTCACCGGCTGCGGCGCGCGCTCCTTCGCTCAGGGACTCGCCCGGTACTACACGAACCGCGCGCTCGCCCGCCTGGCGGAGCCGCACATCCCG
>JBAQPI010000215.1:0-9947 GCA_049305635.1 Rhodoglobus sp.
CCCTGCCGGAGGCGGTCGTGGAGCGGCACCGCAGCATCCTCAGTTCGCTCACCCTGCCGATCGACTACCCGCTCGGGCGTTGGGCGACCCTGCTGGCGACGATGCAGCGCGACAAGAAGGCGCGCGCTGGCATGATGCGCTTCATCGTGCTCGACGACGTGGGCAAGGTCACCACCCTGAATGGACCGGAGGAGGCGCTCCTGTTCGCGGCCTACCAGGAGGTCGGGGTCTGAGCTCGTGCCCCCTTCCGGAATTCATGACATCCGTCCCGACACGCCGCCGTTCGCACATCGACAGGCGTAGGCAGCAGCGGCTGGCATGAATTCCGGAAGGGGCGCGGCGGTCACTGCCCCGGTACACTCGGTGCCGTGACCACCGTGCTCGTCCTCAACGGCCCCAACCTCGGCCGTCTGGGCAGTCGTGAACCCGATGTCTACGGCAGCGGCACCCTCGAAGACCTGCGCACCCGGCTCGAAGGCGAGGTGCCCGCGGGCCTCTCGATCGACCTCAGGCAGACCGACGACGAGGGCGAACTCATCGGCTGGCTGCACGAGGCGGTGGACACGGCCCGCCCCGTCATCCTGAATCCCGCCGCGTTCACGCACTACTCCTACGCGCTGCGGGATGCCGCGGCGCTCGTTTCCGGTGCCGGGCTGCTGCTCGTCGAGGTGCACATCTCCAACCCGCACGCGCGCGAGGAGTTCCGGCACGTCAGCGTCATCTCGGCCGTGGCCACGGGCGTGATCGCGGGCTTCGGCTTCGACTCGTACTCGCTCGCCCTCGAGGCGATCGCACGCAGACTCGGGTAGACTCGACCGCTGGTCTGCGCGTCTCGACGGGCTCGACCACCGACACAACGAACGGAACAGAACATCCATGGCGTCTACCGCTGACATCCGCAACGGCGTGGTCCTCAACATCGACGGCCAGCTCTGGAGCATCATCGAGTTCCAGCACGTCAAGCCCGGCAAGGGCGGCGCCTTCGTGCGCACCAAGGCGAAGAACATCATGACCGGCAAGGTCGTCGACCGCACCTTCAACGCCGGCGCGAAGATCGAGATCGAGACCGTCGACCGGGCCGACTACCAGTACCTGTACCAGGACGGCGACAACTTCGTCTTCATGGACAAGGGCAACTACGACCAGATCACCCTGACCCCCGCGCAGGTCGGCGACGCCGCCAACTTCATGCTCGAGAACCAGGACGTGACGATCGCGCTGCACAACGGCGACCCGCTCTACGTCGAACTGCCCGCTTCGGTGATCCTGGAGATCACCTACACCGAACCCGGCCTGCAGGGCGACCGCTCGACCGGCGGCACGAAGCCGGCGACCGTCGAGACCGGCTACCAGATCCAGGTGCCGCTCTTCCTCGAGCAGGGCACGAAGGTCAAGGTCGACACGCGTGACGGCAGCTACCTCGGCCGCGTCTAGGTGGGGGCGCGCAGCAAGGCGCGCAAGCGCGCGCTCGACGTGCTCTACGGCGCCGACGTGCGCGGCGAGTCGATCAACACCGCGCTTGCCGCGGAAGCGGGCAGGGCCGCCGCCGACCCCAAGCGGGCCAACTCCTGGGGCTACGCGCGCGAGATCGTCGTCGGTATCACCGAGCACGGCGACGAGATCGATGAACTGATCCAGACCTACTCGCTCGATTGGCCGCTCTCCCGGATGCCCGCCATCGATCGCGCGCTGCTGCGGATCGGCGTGTGGGAGATCCTGTTCAACGACGAGGTGCCGGATGCCGTCGCGATCGCAGAGGCCGTGGAGTCGGCCCGGGTGCACAGCACCGAGGACTCCGCGGGGTTCGTCAACGGGCTGCTGGGCAGGATCGCCGCGACGCGCACGTGAGCTGCTCCGCCGTCGGTTCGCCGGTGCGTCGCCTGCTGCGCCCTCGGGTATAGTCGTTCCAACAGATTTCCTTTAAGTCCGTCCGGTGAGGCGGGGAAGGAGGTCAGGATGACTGCGCGCACCGTGCTGCAGGCAGCTGACGTCGCCCGAGCGTTGACTCGGATCTCGCACGAGATCCTGGAGTCCAATCGCGGCGCCACCGGGCTCCTGCTCTTGGGCATCCCGACACGCGGGGTCGTGCTCGCGAACCGGATCGGCGCCATCCTCGACGGGATCGAGCCCGGTGCCGGCACCGTCGGCGCCCTCGACGTGACCATGTATCGCGACGATCTCGCCCGCCACCCGACCCGCGCGCCGAGTCCCACCGATATCCCGGCCGGTGGCGTGGACGGCAAGACCGTGGTGCTCGTCGACGACGTGCTGTACTCCGGCCGCACCATCCGCGCCGCTCTCGATGCGCTGAGCGACCTGGGGCGCCCGCGTGCCGTACGCCTCGCGGTGCTCGTCGACCGCGGGCACCGCGAGCTTCCGATCCGGGCGGACTTCGTCGGCAAGAACCTCCCGACCTCGACCGAGGAGCGCATCAACGTGCGGCTGACGGAGACCGACGGCGCGGACGAGGTGACGATCGCATGAGGCACCTGCTGAGCACCCGCGACCTGTCCCGCGACGAGGCCGTCGGCATCCTCGACATCGCCGAGGACATGGCGGATGTCGCGAGCCGCCACGTCAAGAAGCTCCCGACCCTGCGCGGCCGCACCGTCGTGAACCTGTTCTTCGAAGACTCCACCCGCACCCGGGTCTCGTTCGAGGTGGCCGCCAAGCGACTCTCGGCTGACGTCATCAACTTCGCGGCGAAGGGCTCGAGCGTCTCCAAGGGCGAGAGCCTGAAGGACACCGCGCAGACCCTCGCGGCGATGGGCGCCGACGCCGTCGTGATCCGGCATCCGGCATCCGGCGCCCCCGCGGTGCTCGCGGGCAGCGGCTGGATCGACGCGGGTGTCGTCAACGCGGGCGACGGCACGCACGAGCATCCGACCCAGGCGCTCCTGGACGCCTTCACGATCCGGCGGCGACTGCACGGCCAGGGCTCGCGCGGCAGGGGACTGGACGGGGTGAGCGTGACGATCGTCGGCGACATCCTGCACTCCCGGGTCGCGCGATCGAACGTGTGGCTGCTCACGACGCTCGGCGCCGAGGTGCGGCTCGTCGCCCCCGCGACGCTGCTGCCCGTGCGGCTCGGGGGGTGGCCGGTGACGGCGTCCTACGACCTCGACGAGGCCGTCGATGCCGCGCCGGACGTGATCATGATGCTGCGCATCCAGTCCGAGCGGATGAACGCCGCCTTCTTCCCCAATGCGCGCGAGTACGGCAGGCAGTGGGGGCTCGACGACGAGCGGGCCGGCCGCCTGCCTGCGGCTAGCATGGTCATGCACCCCGGCCCCATGAACCGCGGCCTGGAGATCTCCGCGGGAGCGGCCGATTCGGCCCGGTCCACCGTGCTCGAGCAGGTCTCCAACGGGGTCTCGATAAGGATGGCTGTGCTGTATCACCTACTCTCCGGCTCGGAGGCGGGCGCATGAGCATCCGCATCACGGGAGCGACGCTGCCGGACGGCACTCGCGCCGAACTCTTCGTCCGTGACGGCGTCTTCGTCGAGGATCTCGGCACCCTCGATCACCGCACGGTCGACGCCGACGGGCTGCTCGCACTGCCCGGCCTCGTCGACCTGCACACGCATCTGCGTGAACCCGGCTTCGAGCAGAGCGAGACCGTGCTCACGGGGTCGCGGGCGGCGGCATCCGGCGGCTTCACCGCGGTCTTCGCGATGGCCAACACGATGCCGGTGCAGGACACGGCGGGGGTCGTCGAGCAGGTGCAGTCCCTCGGCGAGGCGGCCGGGTATGTCACGGTGCGCCCGATCGGCGCGGTCACCGTCGGGCTTGCGGGGGAGCGCCTCGCCGAGATCGGCGCCATGGCCCAGTCCCGTGCCGCGGTCCGGGTGTTCTCCGACGACGGCCACTGCGTGCACGACGCGCTGCTGATGCGACGCGCGCTCGAGTACGTGAAGACCTTCGGCGGCGTCGTCGCCCAGCACGCCCAGGAGCCGCGGCTGACGGTGGGCGCGCAGATGAACGAGGGCGCGGTCTCCGGCGAACTCGGGCTGGCCGGGTGGCCCGCGGTCGCGGAGGAGTCGATCATCGCGCGCGACGTGCTGCTCGCCCAGCATGTCGGTGCGCGACTGCATGTCTGCCACGTCTCCACCGCGGGCAGCGTCGAGGTGATCCGCTGGGCGAAAGCCAGGGGCGTGGATGTCACGGCCGAGGTCACCCCCCACCACCTGCTGCTCACCGAGCAGTTCGCGCGCTCCTACGATTCCCGCTTCAAGGTCAACCCGCCCCTGCGCAGGGACGAGGACGTCGTCGCGCTGCGCGAGGCCTTGGCCGACGGCACCATCGACATCGTCGCGACCGACCACGCGCCGCACCCGGCCGAGGCGAAGGAGTGCGCGTGGGACGAGGCGGCCAACGGCATGGTCGGGCTCGAGTCGGCGCTCAGCGTCGTGCAGGCGGCCGTCGTCGACACCGGGATGCTGGGTTGGAGCGACGTCGCGCGGGTGCTCTCGGCGAAGCCCGCCGAGATCGGTCGGCTCGACGGTTACGACGCGCCGTTCTTGATCGGGAGCCCCGCGCACCTGACCCTGGTCGACCCAGCCGCCAAGCGCGAGTTCGGCCTCGCCGACCTGCACGGACGCAGCACGAACTCGCCCTATCTGGGGCGCACGCTGCCCGGGCGGGTGATCGCGACGTTCCACGCGGGCCGGCCGACGGTGCTGGACGGCGGACTGCTGGACGCCGAGGAGGTCCGTCGTGGATAGGTCTTTGCTGATGGCCATCGTCGTGGTCTTCATGCTCGCGCTGCTCGGGCTCATGGCGTGGGGCTGGTACGGCCGCCGCAAGCGGCAGGCGCACCTCGCCGCCCCCGTGCCGGTGCCGGCCGACCCTGGCACGGTCATCGCGACGCTCGAGGGCAAATACGTCGCGACCACGGCATCCGGGGACCGCCTCGATCGCATCGCCGTGCATGGGCTGGGTTTCCGCGGCAATGCCACGATCACGGTCACCGACTCGGGGGTGCTCGTGGGCCTGCCCGGCAACGAGGTCTGGATCCCCCGGGAGCACGTGAGCGGCACCCACCGCGCCACGTGGACGATCGACCGCGTCGTGGAGCCCGACGGCCTGGAGGTCGTCGAGTGGACGCTCGGGGAGCAGCCCGTCGAGAGCGCTTTCCGGATGCCGCGAGCCGGCGCCCTCGAGTCCGCGATCGCCCGATTGCTCGAACGGAGGGCCGCATGAACCCCGAGTCCGCCGTGCTCGTCCTCGAAGACGGCACCCGCTACACCGGCGACGCCTACGGCGCCCGGGGCCGCACGCTCGGCGAGGTCGTCTTCGCGACGGGCATGACCGGCTACCAGGAGACCCTCACCGACCCCAGCTACGCCGGACAGATCGTCGTGATGACCGCCCCGCACATCGGCAACACCGGCGTCAACGACGAGGACCCCGAGTCGAGCCGCATCTGGGTCTCCGGGTACGTCGTACGCGATCCCTCGCGCATCGTGTCGAGTCACCGAGCCGACGGCTCCCTCGACGATCAGCTCGTGCGCGAGGGCATCGTCGGCATCAGCGGCATCGACACGCGCGCAGTCACCCGGCGCCTGCGCGACGCGGGCGCGATGCGCGGCGGCGTCTTCTCCGGTGCGGATGCCGCGCTCAAGCCCGACACGCAGCTGGCTCTCGTGCGCGAGGCGGCCCAGATGTCCGGCCGCAACCTCTCGAGCGAGGTCTCGACGGATGCGGAGTACGTGATCCCGGCCGAGGGTCGGCGGCTCGGCAACCTCGCCGTGCTCGACCTCGGGGTCAAGGTCTCGACGCTCAACTCGCTCGCCGCGCGCGGCTTCGAGGTGCACGTGCTGCCGCAGTCGGTCACGCTCGAGCAGTTGCTGGCCATCGAGCCCGTCGCCGCGTTCTTCTCCAACGGACCCGGCGACCCGGCGGCCTCGGACGGCCACGTCGAACTGCTGCAGGGCATCCTGCGGGCGGGCCTGCCGTTCTTCGGCATCTGCTTCGGCAACCAGTTGCTCGGCCGCGCCCTCGGCTTCGGCACCTACAAGCTGCCCTTCGGCCACCGCGGCATCAACCAGCCGGTGGTGGATGTCGCGACCGGCCGCACCGAGATAACCAGTCACAACCACGGGTTCGCCGTCGACGCCCCGATCGGCGAGGTCACCGAGTCGCCGGCAGGCTTCGGCCGCGTCGAGGTGAGCCATGTCAACCTCAACGACAACGTCGTCGAGGGTCTCAGGGCGCTCGACATCCCCGCGTTCTCGGTGCAATACCACCCGGAGGCGGCCGCCGGCCCGCATGACGCCAACTACCTGTTCGACAGGTTCCGCGACCTCGTGGTCTCGGGTCTCGGCAAGCTCGACCACCGAAGCCCGACCACCGAGGAGCACAGTGCCTAAGCGCCCCGACATCAACTCGGTCCTCGTGATCGGGTCCGGACCGATCGTCATCGGGCAGGCCGCCGAGTTCGACTACTCGGGCACGCAGGCCTGCCGGGTGCTGCGCAGCGAGGGGGTGCGGGTCATCCTCGTCAACTCCAACCCGGCGACGATCATGACCGACCCCGACTTCGCCGATGCGACCTACATCGAGCCGATCACCTGGGAGGTCATCGAGTCGATCATCGCCAAGGAGAAGCCGGACGCGATCCTGCCGACGCTGGGCGGGCAGACGGCGCTCAACGCCGCGATCCAGCTGCACGAGCACGGCATCCTCGACAAGTACGGCGTGGAGCTCATCGGCGCGAACTTCGAGGCGATCAACAAGGGCGAGGACCGCCAGCTGTTCAAGCAGCTCGTGCTCGACGCGGGCGCGGACGTCGCGAGGAGCTTCATCGCCCACACGGTCGGCGAGGCCATCGACTTCGCCGAGCAGCTCGGCTACCCGCTCGTGATCCGGCCGAGTTTCACGATGGGCGGCCTCGGCTCCGGCTTCGCCTACGACCGCGAGGAACTCGTGCGCATGGTCACCGACGGCCTGCACCAGAGTCCGACGACCGAGGTGCTGCTCGAGGAGTCGATCCTCGGGTGGAAGGAGTACGAGCTCGAGCTGATGCGCGACACCTCCGACAACACCGTGGTGGTCTGCTCGATCGAGAACGTCGACCCGGTCGGCGTGCACACCGGCGACTCGATCACCGTGGCGCCGGCGCTCACCCTCACCGATCGCGAGTACCAGAACCTGCGCGACATCGGCATCGACATCATCCGCGCCGTCGGGGTCGACACGGGCGGCTGCAACATCCAGTTCGCGGTCGACCCCTCGAACGGTCGCGTCATCGTCATCGAGATGAACCCGCGGGTGTCTCGCTCGAGCGCGCTCGCCTCGAAGGCCACCGGGTTCCCGATCGCCAAGATCGCGGCGATGCTCGCGATCGGCTACCGGCTCGACGAGATCCCGAACGACATCACGAAGGTCACGCCGGCCTCCTTCGAGCCGACGCTCGATTACGTGGTCGTCAAGGTGCCGCGGTTCGCGTTCGAGAAGTTCCCGATGGCGGACACCCGGCTCACGACCACCATGAAGTCCGTCGGTGAGGCGATGGCGATCGGGCGCAACTACTCGACGGCGCTGCAGAAGGCGCTGCGGTCGCTCGAGAAGCGCGGCAGCAGCTTCCACTGGCACGGGGAGCCCGGCGACAAGGCCGCGCTGCTCGAACTCGCGAGCGTGCCGACCGACGGGCGCATCGTCACCGTGCAGCAGGCGATGCGCGCCGGGGCGACCATCGCCGAGGTGCACGCCGCGACCGGGATCGACCCCTGGTTCGTCGACCAGATCGCGCTCATCAACGAGGTCGCGCTCGAGATCGCCTCATTCCACAAGCTCGACGAGCGCCTGCTGCGACGCGCGAAGGACCACGGGTTCAGCGACATCCAGATCGCGCAGCTGCGCGGGATCGCCGAGCACGAGGTGCGCGCCCTGCGCTGGCAGCTCGGAGTGCGCCCGGTCTTCAAGACCGTGGACACCTGTGCGGGGGAGTTCCCGGCGTTCACGCCCTACCACTACTCCAGTTACGACCTCGAGACCGAGGTGCGGCCCTCCGATCGGCGCAAGGTCGTCATCCTCGGATCGGGACCGAACCGCATCGGGCAGGGCATCGAGTTCGACTACTCCTGCGTGCACGCCTCCTTCGCCCTCTCCGGCGCCGGCTTCGAGACCATCATGATCAACTGCAACCCCGAGACGGTCTCCACGGACTACGACACGAGCGACCGGCTGTACTTCGAGCCGCTCACCCTCGAGGACGTGCTCGAGGTCATCCACGCGGAGTCGCAGTCCGGTGAACTCGTCGGGGTCGTCGTTCAGTTGGGCGGGCAGACCGCGCTGGGGCTGGCGCAGGGTCTCAAGGACGCCGGGGTGCCCATCCTCGGCACGAGTCCTGAGGCGATCGACCTCGCCGAGGAGCGCGGCCTGTTCTCCGCGATCCTCGCCGACGCGGGCCTGCAGTCGCCGAAGAACGGCACCGCGACCGACGCGCCCTCGGCGGTCGCCGTCGCCGAGTCGATCGGGTACCCGGTGCTGGTGCGCCCGAGCTACGTGCTCGGCGGCCGCGGCATGGAGATCGTCTACGACACCCCGAGCCTCGAGGACTACTTCGACCGGATGCGCGAGCAGGCGATCATCGGCCCAGGCTCGCCGCTGCTGGTCGACAGGTTCCTCGACGACGCGATCGAGATCGACATCGATGCGATCTTCGACGGCACCGAGCTCTACGTCGGCGGCATCATGGAGCACATCGAGGAGGCCGGCATCCATTCCGGCGACTCCGCGTGCACGCTGCCTCCGGTGACCCTCGGGCGTGACATCCTCGACCGCGTCGTCGAGGCGACCGGGGCGATCGCGCGCGGCATCGGGGTGCGCGGGCTCATCAACGTGCAGTTCGCGATCGGCCAGGGCATCCTGTACGTGCTGGAGGCGAACCCGCGCGCGTCCCGCACGGTGCCCTTCGTGTCGAAGGCGCTCGGCATCCCGCTCGCGAAGGCGGCCTCGCTCGTCATGGTCGGCCGCAGCATCCGCTCCCTCGTGCAGGACGGGATGCTGCCCGCGCAGGATGGCTCGCGCGTGCCCATGGACTCGCCGGTCTCGGTCAAGGAGGCGGTGCTGCCGTTCAAGCGCTTCCGCACGGCGGAGGGCCAGGTCGTCGACTCGGTGCTCGGCCCGGAGATGCGCTCGACCGGCGAGGTGATGGGCATCGACAAGAACTTCCCGAGGGCCTTCGCCAAGAGCCAGGAGGCGGCGTACGGCGGGCTGCCGTCCGGCGGCGCGGTGTTCGTCTCGGTCGCCGACCGGGACAAGCGCGCGATCGTGCTCCCGGTGCTGCGCCTGAGCCAGCTCGGCTTCCGCATCCTGGCGACCGAGGGCACCGCCGAGGTGCTCGCGCGCAACGGCATCGAGGCCGAGGTGGTGCGCAAGTACTTCATGGGCCAGCAGGCCGTCGAGGGTGAGCCATCCATCGTCGAGCTCATCAACGAGGGGAAGGTGGATGTCGTCATCAACACGCCGAGCGGGCGCAGTGCCCGCGCGGACGGCTACGAGATCCGCACCGCGACGGTCGCCGCCGACAAGCCGCTGTTCACGACGATCGCGCAGCTCGGGGCGGCGGTCGCCTCCTTCGAGGCGATCAAACAGGGCTTCGAGGTGCGTTCGCTGCAGGACTACGCCAAGGACAGGGCTGCGCACCTCGCGGCGGCACAGGAGCAGGTGCGTGCCTGACTCCCGCGTGCGTGACTTCGGGGCCAGGCTCCGCGCCACCTTCGACGCACGCGGCCAGCTGTGTCTCGGCATCGACGCACACGCCTACCTGCTGGGGGAGTGGGGACTGCCCGACACCGCGGCCGGCGCGCGCGAGTTCGGCCTGCGCGCGGTGGATGCCGCGGCCGGAGTCGTCGGCATCGTCAAGCCCCAGGTCGCCTTCTTCGAGCGCCACGGCGCGGCGGGATACGCGGCACTCGAGGACGTGCTCGCGGCCGCACG
>JBAQPI010000216.1:0-9097 GCA_049305635.1 Rhodoglobus sp.
AGGTGATCAGCAGCGAGAGCAGCGTGCCGCCCTCGACGGGCGTGAGCGTCAGCTCGTTGCGCGTGGCCGGGAAGTCCATCCCGATCATCGCCTCGGTGGTCACGGCACGGTACGGCTCCTGCGACTCGAGCAGCTCCCCCGTGAAGCCGAAGCGGTCGCCGCCGCCGTCGCGCTGCCACTCGTAGCGGTAGCGCTGGCCGACCTTCGTGGCGATCTCGCACACCGGCATCGACCAGCCGTCCGGCCCGAGCAGCCACCGCCGCATCAGGCCGGCGTCGTTGTGGGCGCGCCACACCTGCTCAACGGTGCCGCGGATGACGCGCGCCACCCGCACCTGGGTGTCGCTGAGCACCTGCGCCCGGGTCGCGCCCTCGGCGGCGAACGAGGCGAGGTCGGCGAGCACGGCGTCGATCTGGGCCATCGCCTCGCGCGTGCCTTCCTCCACGCCCATCGCCAGGAGCTGCTCCAACTCCTCGAGCGAGCCGAAGGACGAGGTCGTGATCAGGCGCGAGCCCTCGCTCGTCTGCGAGAACGCGAAGACCATGGGCATGAGCGGAAGCTCCGGGTTCGGCGTGCCCTCGGCATCCGCGAAGGCGTCGACGACCTCGAACGAGTTGGGCGCATCGACGGCCTTCCAGTCCCAGCAGCCGTAGTGCTCATCGCCCTCGGGGCCGGTCATCTTGTAGATGCTGCGCCCGCCGACCGCGGCGTCGTGGCGCAGGAAGGTCGCCGGATAGGTGGGCGGCCCCCAGAAGCGCTCGATCTGCCGCGGGTCGGTGTAGGCATCCCAGAGGCGGTGCAGGCCGGCTGCGAAGTCGGCGACGATCGTCATGGTGAGCTTCTCGAGGTCCTTCTCGACGCTGGTGACGGGCATGGCGGGCCTTTCGTTCGGTTCGGTCAGGCGGTTCAGGCGGATGCGGCGGGGTCGTCTTGGGCGAGCAGCGCGTCCAGGCGGTCGATGCGGGCGCGCCAGATCTGCTCGAACTGGTCGAGCAGACGCTGCGCCTGGCGGATGCCGTCGGCGCTGCCCCGCACCATCCGCTCGCGCCCGCGCGGGTGCTTGGTCACCAGCCTCGCCTCCTCCAGCACGGCGACGTGCTTCTGCACGGCCGCGAACGACATGTCGTACGCCTCCGCCAGCTGCGACACGGAGACCTCGGCGACCAGCGTGCGGCGCACGATGTCACGTCGCGTCGCGTCGGCGAGCGCGCGGAACATGCGGTTCACGTCCTCGTCGGACAACTCATCTACAACCAGTTGATTGTAGATTACGGGCTGACACGACCGGCCGCAAGTCACCCGCCGGACGTGAACCCATCCGCGGTCGGCGGCGGGGTGCCGATTCGCGGCAGTGCCCGCAACGGAACGGGTGAGGGGATGCGCGCCGGCTTCCCGTCGAGCAGGTTCTGCGCCTGCCCACGGATGTAGCCGGGAAGGTGATCGGCGATGCTCTCGTGGGCGGGCACGGCGCGCGTGGCCGCAACGACCGCACGCAGGGTGTCCCGGACGAGGTCGTCACCGGTGATCTCGGGCAGTTGCCATTTCGCGTTGATCCGCAGCGCGAGGGTCTGCTCGTCTGGTCGCTGCAGCGCGAGCGGGGACACGTCGTACAGCGGGGCGAGTCGGATCTCTCCGATGTGGGTGCCGTACAGGCTGACGGGCAGTTCACTCATCGCTGGTCTGCACCGTCATGGTCAGCCCGAGCAGGCGCAGCAGGTCGAAGTATCGCTCGTCGGCGATCTTCGGGCGGCCGTTCTCGAGTTCGCTGAGGTACCGCTGCGAGACGGACAGCCGGTCGGCGAGTTCACGCTGGGTGAGACTGTGCTGCTCTCGAACGCGACGGATGACTCTGCCGAGGTCCCGCGGGTTGTGAACACTTGCACGCATGACCCTCCTCGATTACCTCAACGTAATCGTGTCACGGTGATTACGTTTTAGTAATCACCTTTGGTGAAATTACGTGTAGGTAGTCACGCGTGTGCGAGCAGGGCGACGTGGCTTGCCCTGTGGTACATTTTCCAGTACCACTCGAAGGGAGGCGACCGATGTCCGCGATCACGGCAACCGACGCGCGCAAGAACCTGTTCGGACTCATCCAGCAGGTCAATGACGACCATGCCCCGGTCGAGGTCGTGTCCAAGCACGGCAACGCCGTCATCATCTCCAAGGCCGACTACGACGCCCTCACCGAGACCGACTACCTGCTGCGCTCCCCGAAGAACGCCAAGCGACTGCTCGACTCCCTCGAGCGCGCGCGCCGCGGTGAGGTCGAATACCACGACCTCACCGAAGCGCACGAGTGAGCCGTCGACTCGCCTTCGACGCGGACGGCTGGGCGGACTACGTCTCCAGGCAATCCGCGGACCGCAAAACGCTGAAGCGCCTCAACGCCCTCATCGTCGACGCACTGCGTGACCCGTTCACCGGCATCGGCAAACCCGAGCCTCTGCGGCATCAACTCGGCGGGGCCTGGTCCCGTCGCATCGATGAGACGAACCGCCTCGTGTACCTCGTCACCGACGAAGAGATCCGCGTACTCCAGGCGCGCTACCACTACTGAACGTCGAAATGCCTCAGTTCGCCGCGAACTCGAGCGGGCGAACGCCGCCAAGGTCCAGGTGCCGACGGGCGACCCACAGGTCGTGCGCGTCCTGCATCGACAGCCAACTCTCCGCGCTGCGCCCCAGCGCTTTCGACAGGCGCAACGCCATTTCCGGCGTCACCCGACTCGCGCCGCTGAGCACACGGCTCAGGGTCGAGGCGGCGACATCCAGCTGCTTGGCGAGCTCTCGACCGCTCAGCCCGAACGGCTCCAGGTACACCTCGGAGATGAACTCGCCGGGGTGCGGCGGGTTGTGCATCGGCTTCAGCTCGTCCATCAGTGATAGTCCTCGTAGTCCAGGATGTACGCGTTCCCGTCGCGAAACTCGAACGTCACCCTCCAGTTGCCGTTCACGGTGACCGACCAGCGGCCGGCCATTCCGCCTTTCAACGGATGCAGCCGGAAACCGGGGATGTCCATGTCATCGATCGTCTGCGCTGAGTCGAGGGCGGCGAGTTGCATGCGCAGCCGCTTCGCATGGTTCGGCTGCACACCCACTGCGCTGCCCGTCTCGAACAGCGTGCGCAAGCCCTTGTGTCGGAAGGACTTGATCACCGGACAAGTGTAGCACGGTGCGCATCACGCACCATTGCGACCTCGCTCAAGCCGACCGAGAGTGGAGCGTGGCGACCCCCGAAGCGGACCCGCTCGGTGCCGCTCACCCTCGTTCGCGCGCATCCATTGTTGACTGATAGCGTCGCTAATGCGACCATATACGTCATGGAGGTCGTGACCCGTGTGGCTGCGTCGCAACTCGGCGTGAGCCAGCGGCAGGTGCAGCGGCTTGCACAGAACGGCCGCGTCGCCAGTCGCGCCATCGCCGGGCGGAAGGTGCTCGCAGGACGCTCGCTCGTCGCAGTGAGCAGGTCGCCGGGTCGAGGGCGCCGCTGGGAGGATCACACCGTCGCGGCCGCCGCCGAGCTGCTCGAAACCGGCTCCACCGACCGGATCTCGGGCAGCCAGCGAAGCCGCCTCCGTGCCAGACTGCGCACCATCTCGGTGCCGCACCTCGCGTATCAGGTCCTCGGCGATCGCGTCACCCTCTGGCGGAGCGCTAGGACTACAGCCGGCGCTGACGAGCGGTTCGCGGACGGGCTCAGCACCACAGGCGAGCGTCTCGACGTCAAGGTGACCCATGACGCCCAGTCCCTGGCTAGACAGACACGGCTCCTCGAAGATGCCGACGGCGAGACGCTGCTGGTGGAGATCGACACCCACACGCCGTCCGTGATCCGCGACATCGCGCTCTACGCGTACGGCGACGAGCGCACCAGTAGCGCCGCGCGACAACGCATCCGGGCACGGCAGTCGAGAATCAAGTGAACGAACCTCTCACGGTTCCGCAGCCGGCCGGCGGCTGGCGGGAGCCATGGCCGTGCGTGTTCGAGATCGCCGGCGCATTGCCCAGCGACCGCTGGGCGCTCGTCGGCGGCCTGATGGTGCAGGCGCATGCGTTCGCTGCCGGGGTCGACACCAATCGCGTGACACTCGACGTCGACGCCGCCGTACGCGTCGAGGCGGGGGCCTTCAGCTACGGCGAGGCGGCGTCCGCGTTGGCGCGGTTGGGTTACACGATCGATGATTCGACACGCCTGGCCTACCACTTCATCCGCGGCGCGGATGTCGTCGACCTCATGGTCGCGGACCACGAACGACCCGCTCCACGCCACGCACGCCGCGAGGTCATGCCGGTGACTGGAGGACATCAGGCGCTCTCCCGACTCCAGACGATCCGATTCCAATTCGGCGACAGGGAGATCCCGATCCCGATCCCGACACTTCACGGAGCCGTCATCCTCAAGGCTGCGGCGCATATCATCGACTCCCGTGACCGCGACCGACACCTGCTCGACGCCATCACGCTGCTCGCCTGCATCGTGGACGTCGGACCGATCGTCGGCAACCTCCGGGGGTCCGACCGCAAACGGCTGACCCACCTCCTGCGGGCATTCGACGAACGCCCCTTGATCGCTGCCCAGGCACCGGCGGACACGCTGCGCCTCGCTCAACGGACCATCGAAGAGCTCCGCAGCGCTCCGCTCTGACGGCTCAAGTCGTGTCGCCCTCGCGAGCACGCGATCCAGGATGGTCGGCCAGCGCCGCGACCTACCAAGCATGGCTCCACGAATACAATCACCACAGAGCCCACGGACGGCGGCACCGGCGGACTCTCACCCATCAACCGCGTTCACAACGTCCCCAAGAGCTACAGCTAGCGCGCCACACCGGTAGCGAAGCGCGACGACACCGGAATCGAAGGCGCGGGTCAGCCGACGAGCAGCATCACGCCGAACACCGCCGACGCGAGGGCGAGCAGCAGCGCGATCCCCATGAGCACCGCGTGCACCCTCAGGAAGGCCGTCGCACGGCCCGCCGCATCGCGCGCTCGCGGGTCGCGCACGACGCGGACGAAGAACCGCGGCCATGCGATCACGTTGAACGCGGCGTTGAGGAACAGGATGATCGCGGCGGCGAGAGTCATGGCTCAAGCCTAGGCGCCGCGGTTCGTGGGATCAGGCCGGCAACGGCCCGTCGTACGAGGAGCGTGCAGCCTCGATGTCGCCCACATGGTCCCGGGACCACCGCTCCAGGTCGGCGAAGATCGGCACGAGGCTTCTGGCGAGCGCGGTCGCGGCATACTCGACCCGCGGGGGCACCTCGCGGAAGTAGGTTCGGGTGATGAGGCCATCACGCTCGAGCTGGCGAAGCCGCTGGGAGAGCACCTTCGGCGTGACCTCCGGAATGTGCCGCTTCAGATCGTTGAAGCGCAGGGTCCCGCTGTGCAGAAGCGCCCACAGCACCTCGGTCGTCCAGCGGCCGAAGATCACCGAAGCGGTGGGCGCGATCGGGCACGCGCCGGTGACGGAAGCAGGATGCTCGGATACGGGTGGGAACGTGGTCACACCTGAATAGTATCCTCTTGGTACCCAGTATCCATTGGCTCTTAGTATCGTGGTGTCGACACCATCTCCGAGAGGATCTCCCCCATGCAGCTCAACGACTTGCCCGCACGACGCGGCGACCGACCGCGGGCCACCGCCAGCGCTCCGCACACTCAGCTCGACCAGAACGCGCCGATCGAGATGCAGGAGCGACTGCTCGAGCACGCACTCTCGTTGCCGCGAGTTCGCAGGGCCCGCAGTATGGTTTCGGTGCCTGGCGCGGTGGCCTTCTTCCTCGACCAGCCCTTCAGCGAGCCCGTGCTGCCCGACCTGTTCGGGGGCGAATGGGGGCACATCCACCCGGCCGACGACGGGAGCCTTCACCTGAACCTGCCGACCCACGTCGCCGAGAAGCTGATCGAGCTCGGCTGGGGCGAGTACCACTACGTCGTGACACAGGGCATGATCCCCCCGATCGTGATCATGCTGTACGGGCCCCGTGACGAGGACGAGCTCGCGGTGGCCTCCGCGATCGTGGAAACGGCCTACGTCGCAGCCGGCGGAGCCACCGAGGCAGACGACGGCCGCAGATTCGCCGCCCTGCACCACGACGCACCCACCGAATCCGTTGGCAGGTCAGCTCCTTCGTCGATGTGAGCCTGAGCCACCGCAGCGGAGAGCGGGTTCAGCGCGGACGGACGGTGTTCATCTGGTGGACACCGCCGAACGGGGTCCCCGCCTCGTCGTACAGCATCGAGCGGGTGAGACCCATGCCCGTCGGACCGAAGCTCGCCATCGTCTCGAACCCGATCCACTCGCCCTTCGGCTCGGCGAACACATGGGCGGTCAGGTCGATGTTCGGGTAGGTCGCCAGCTTCGGGTCGATCAGCGGCCCGACGCCGTTGGCGACGTCGACCACGCCCAGCGCTCGCGCGGTCGGACTGACCGGCTCGCCGTCCAGGAGCGGCAGCTGCGGCCGCATCCACGCCCATCCGTGCCCGGGAGTGTCGGGCTTGCGGTGCATGTCGATGGTGCTGACGAACCCGAACGAGGCGTCGCGCGTCATCGGGGACTCCGCCCCCATCGCGTCCCGGCTCGGCATGGCCGGCGCTCCGCTCCCCGCCAGATGCGCGGTGTCGAACGGATGCATCAGCCATGCGTGCGCCAGCAGGGAGGTTCGACCCAGATGGGTGAGCGCCACCTCCACCAGTTCGATCGTCCGACCGGGGCGCACGATGCGCACGTCGGCGTCGAGGATGTCGCTGACGGTGACATCCATGGTGCCGAAGATATCGTAGGCGATCCGCCCGATCTGGAGGCCATCGTCGCGACGATGGTCGCGGTGGTGCTCCACGATGTGCGCGGTCAGGCCCAGCACGGGCGCGATGTGGGCATCGTTCGGGCTCCACGAGCCGCGCACGGCGTCATTGATCCGGAAACGCGCGTCATCGAGCCGTTCGAAGTAGGCGGGCATGACTCCATCGTATGCCGTTCCCCGGGACGCCCCGAGCCGTCGGAACGAACCAGACGGTTCAGCGCGACCGGACCTTCGGGATGTGCTCGACCGGGGCTGGCATCGTCGTGGACGACCGATACCTCGCCGCCGTAACGGCACGCGGATGGCGATGGCGTTCGCGACGTCGAGCATGCCGAGTGCGCGGGCGGTGCGCTGACAGGCTTGGCTCTCCACGGTTTTGCCCCGTCTTGCGCGATCAATATTGCAGAACGTCATACTTTCTGTGACGATTGTCAATATGGAGCGTGGATCGGTGACGGTGCTGCGCGCGCCCGAACTCGCGGACTGGGCGCTCGCGCACGGTCGCGCGTCGCTGACCGGCGCCGAGACCGCGCAACTGCTTGACGTGCCGGAGGACCAGGTCCGCCGCCGGCTGCACGCGCCGGCTCGCCGGAACGAATGGGTCTCCCCGACCCGCGGCCTGTGGATCCCCGTCCCGCCCGAGTACCGGGCCTGGGGCGCTCCCCCCGGCATCGAGATCGTCGACGCGATCATGCGCCATCGCGGCATCGGCTACTACGTGGGCTGGCTCAGCGCCGCCGCTCTCTACGGCGCGGGCCACCAGGCGCCGCAGGTGTTCCAGGTCGCAGTAGACCGGCAGATGCGGGCCCGAGTAGTCGGCCGCACCCGCTTCGTATTCGCTCAGCGCAATGTCGACGGCATCCCGACCGCCGATCACCCCACACGCTCGGGCTCGGCACGGGTGTCGACGGTCGCGGCGACGATGCTCGACGTCGCCGATGACGTGGAGCGGGCAGCCGGCATCGACAACGCCGCGACCATCATCATCGAGCTGGCCGGACACGAGTCCTTCGACGTGGCCGACCTCGCGCGGCTTGCCCCGACCTTCCCAGCGGCTGCGGGCCGCCGGGTGGGCCTGCTGCTGGAGCGCTATGGATGGAACGATGACCTCGATCTGGAGCCGCTGCGACAGGTGGTGCACGACGCGGTGCCCTCACCGTCGCGTCTCGACCCGGCCAGCCCTGACCGCGGCTACCTCGACCCAGACTGGATGGTCCGAGTGAATGCCGACATCGAGGAGGAGTCCTCGTGATCCCCGCGAACGCGATCACTGCCTGGGGCGTGCAGCGGCCCTGGCCGACGCCAGAGCAGATCGAGCAAGACCTCCTGCTCTCGCGTGCGATCTGCGCGATCGCCGGCGACGAATACCTCGGCGAGGAGCTCGTCTTCCGCGGCGGCACCGCCCTGCACAAGCTGCACCTGGAGCAGCCGTTCCGCTACAGCGAGGACCTCGACTACGTCCGCCGCACCGCTGGCGGCATCGTCCCGCTCACGCAGGCGCTGACCCTCCTGGGCGAATCGCTGGGCTTCAAGGTGAACACCCGAATCAGCGAACACCCGAAGGTCTTCTGGCGCGCGACCGCGGGCAGCGGCGTGCCCCTGCGGATCAAGATCGAGGTCAACACCCACGAGCGCTCCCCCGCGCTCCCGCTCCTGCACCACGAGCACCGCGTCGAGTCGTCCTGGTGGACCGGCAGCGCCGCCGTGCTGACCTTCCAGCCCGCCGAGCTGGTCGCCACGAAGATCCGCGCCCTCTACCAGCGTTCCAAGGGCCGCGACCTCTTCGACCTCTGGCTCGCCCTCGACCACCTGCGGCTGGACCCAGCCGAGATCCTCGCTGCATTCGGCCCGTACCGCCCCGCGGGCCTGACCGCAGCGCGAGCGCGCGAGAACCTCGCCCGGAAGCTCAACGACCGCGGCTTCCGCACTGACCTCGACCCGCTGGTCACCGCATGGCCGGAGGGGTACGGACTCGATACAGCCGCGGCGCTCATCGGATCGGAGCTGCTCGACCGGTTGGATTGAACCTGCGGCTGATGCACGTAGCCATCGACCGACAAGCGGCGACTTGAACCGGAGACCGCTTTCGAGTCCCGTTCGCCGACAACGACTTCATCGCCGGGGGCAATCGAGAGGGGTGCGCGGGCGGGCACCTCATGATCGGTGGCCAGGCGCCTCAGCATGAACGGATTCTACCGACTCGTGGATGCTCCACCGGGGCATATCCCCTCGTGGTCGGGGAGCCCGAGGGGCGACGCGAGTACCATTGACCGAGCCGGAGCGGGACGCAGGAGG
>JBAQPI010000217.1:0-1635 GCA_049305635.1 Rhodoglobus sp.
TGTGGAATGGAAAACCGCAGGTCAAAGCGCTGTTCCTTCGAGAATCTGCTGGATCATGCACAGGTGTTTCCACAGCTTCCCCACATCGCCCCCGGCGTTTCGCCCACATTCCGCACAGCGTCATCCACAGGCCTGCTTGTGGCTCCGCCCGAGCCCTCCGTACTGTGGGCCATCCCGCTGTGACGGGGCGTCGATCCGCGGTCCCGCCGCGCGGAGTGTCGGCGCCCGCGACTACAACTAAGGCGTACCGTCGGGAATCGGAAGGGTTGCAATCGTGTCCATCGCGCACCTCGGGCTGGCAGGGGACCAGCGGCAGGACGGCAGGGCCGATTCGCGCGGTGACCGGGTGCCGCCGCACGACCTCCTCGCGGAGCAGAGCGCGATCGGCGGCATGCTGCTGAGCAAGGATGCCGTCGCCGACGTCATCGAGACGGTGCGCGGCGTCGACTTCTACATCCCCAAGCACGAGACGATCTTCGACGCCGTGCTGACCCTCTACTCGCACGGCGAGCCGACGGACGTCATTGCGGTGACCGACGAGCTCACCAAGACCGGCGAGCTCACCCGCGCCGGCGGCGCCGAGTACCTGCACACCCTCACCGCCCTCGTGCCGACGGCGGCCAACGCCGGCTTCTACGCCTCGATCGTCGCAGAGAAGGCGGTGCTGCGCCGGCTCGTCGAGGCGGGCACGCGCATCGTGCAGATGGGCTACGCGAGCGAGGGCGAGGTCGTCGACCTCGTCAACAACGCGCAGGCCGAGATCTACGCGGTCACCGGCGGGGTGGACAGCGAGGACTTCGTGCCGCTCACCGAGGCCGTGACGACCGCGATCGACGAGATCGAGGCGGCGCGCGGTCGCGATGGCCAGATGATCGGCGTGCCGACCGGATTCCACGAGCTCGACGAGATCACGAACGGCCTGCACCCGGGTCAGCTCATCATCCTCGCCGCGCGTCCGGCGCTGGGCAAGTCGACGCTCGGCCTGGACCTCGCACGTTCCGCGGCGATCAAGCACGACCTGCCGACGATCATCTTCTCGCTCGAGATGGGGCGCAGTGAGATCGCGATGCGCCTGCTCTCGGCCGAGGCATCCGTCCCCCTGCAGCACATGCGTAAGGGCACGGTGCACTCGAACGACTGGACGACGATCGCCCAGACCCGCGGGCGCATCAACGACGCGCCGCTCTACATCGACGACAGCCCGAACATGACGCTCGTGGAGATCCGGGCGAAGTGCCGTCGGCTCAAACAGCGGGTCGGGCTGAAGATGGTCGTCATCGACTACCTGCAGCTCATGACGAGCGGCAAGAAGGTCGAGTCGCGCCAGCAGGAGGTCAGCGAGTTCTCCCGGGCGCTCAAGCTCCTGGCCAAGGAGCTCGACGTGCCCGTGATCGCGATCTCGCAGCTGAACCGCGGCCCGGAGCAGCGTGCCGACAAGAAGCCGGCGCTCTCCGACCTGCGCGAGTCCGGCTCGCTCGAGCAGGACGCCGACGTCGTGATCCTGCTGCACCGCGAGAGCGCCTACGAGGCCGAGAACCCGAGGGCGGGCGAGGCGGACTTCATCGTCGCCAAGCACCGCAACGGGCCGACCCGCACGATCACGGTCGGCTTCCACGGGCACTTCTCCCGGTTCGT
>JBAQPI010000218.1:0-4721 GCA_049305635.1 Rhodoglobus sp.
GGAACAGCTCGTCGGTGAGCTCGCGCGTGTTGGTGAGGTTGCCGTTGTGCACGAGCGTGATGCCGTAGGGCGCGTTCACGTAGAAGGGCTGCGCCTCCTCCTCGCTCGAGGCGCTGCCCTTGGTGGCGTAGCGCACGTGGCCTAGGCCGACGTTGCCGAGCAGGCTGCGCATGTCGCGCGTGCGGTACGCCTCGCGCACCTGCCCCTTGGCCTTGAACATGTGCAGGATGCTGCCCTCATCCGTCGCGATGCCCGTCGAGTCCTGGCCGCGGTGCTGCAGCAGCAGCAGGGCGTCGTAGACCTGCTGGTTGACGGGCTGGGACGAGACGATGCCGACGATGCCGCACATATGGGCGGGGAACTCCCGAGGTCTGCGAACGCACCCGGGCGGGTACGTTCGATTCTCTCACAGCGGATGCCGGGCGGTGGGCGGCCCGAGCGCCCTCGACCGCGCGCCGGGCACGAGTGCCGCTCGCCGCGCCTCAGGCGGCCCGTCAGCAACCGCACGGGAGGACTTTGTGTTGCCGGTGGGGTAGGTGTGGCCGGTGTGATCACATGGGTCGCGACCGCATCATCCGTCACACCGAATCCTCCGCAACGGCCGCGCGCGAGGGCCGCGCCGGGGTGGCCCGGGCTACGCTGGACCCGTGACCGCGGACTCCTCCAGCACGTACCGCGAGGCCGGTGTCGACACCGCCGCCGGTGACCTGGCCGTCGAGCTCATGAAGGCCGCCGTCGGCGCGACGCACGGCCCTGAGGTGCTCGGCGGCGTCGGCGGATTCGCGGGACTCTTCGACGTCTCGTTCCTGAAGTCCTTCGAGCGGCCGCTGCTGGCGACCTCGACCGACGGGGTCGGCACGAAGGTCGCGATCGCGCAGGCGCTCGACCGGCACGACACGATCGGGCAGGACCTCGTCGGCATGGTCGTCGACGACATCGTCGTGGTCGGCGCGAGACCGATGTTCATGACCGACTACATCGCCTGCGGCAAGGTCGTGCCCGAGCGGATCGCGGACATCGTCCGCGGCATCGCCGCGGCCTGCGAGGCGACCGGCACCGCCCTCGTCGGCGGCGAGACCGCGGAGCACCCCGGCCTCCTCGGCCCCGACGACTACGACGTCGCGGGCGCGGCGGTCGGCGCCGTCGAGGCGGATGCGTTGCTCGGCCCGCACCGGGTGGCCGACGGCGACGTCGTGGTCGCCATGGCATCCTCGGGACTGCACAGCAACGGCTTCTCGCTGGTGCGGCACATCCTCGCCCGGCGCGGCATCGGCTACACCCAGCGCGTCGACGACCTCGGCACGGTCGGCGAGGCCCTGCTCGTGCCCACGCGCCTGTACACCGCGCCGCTGCTGCGCCTGCTCGCCGCGCAGTCCGGCGCCGTGCACGCGCTCAGCCATGTCACGGGTGGCGGCATCGCCGCCAACCTCGCCCGGGTGCTGCCGAAGGGCAGCCGGGTGGAGGTGGAGCGGTCGACGTGGTCGCCGCCGTCGATCTTCCGCGTGCTCTCCGACCTCGGCGGCACCAGCCTCGAGTCCGCGGAGGGCACCTGGAACCTCGGGATCGGCATGATCGCGGTCGTGGCGGCGGATGCGGCATCCATCGTCATCGCCTCGATCGAGGCCGAGGGCATTCCGGCGTGGGAGGCCGGCCGGGTCTCGACCGCGGCGCTCGTCTCAGCCGAGGGGTGGGAGCAGGGCGCGAAGGGTGTCGACGGCGGCGCCGTGCGCCTCAGCGGGAGTTACGCGAGCTGACCCGGGTCAGGCGCTCTTGGACTCGTCCGCATCCTCGGTGTCGAACTCGTCCTCGGCGTAGTCGTCCGCGTACGGGTCGACGGACCCGGCGAACTCGGGCCACTTCTCGAGGTCCTCCGCCAGTCGCGGGTCGCTCGTTCCACCCAGTTCCTTCTCGAGGGCACCGTAGTTGGTGTCCGGGCTGAAGTACTTGAGGTCGCGCGCGACCTTCGTGTGCTTCGCCTTTTGACGGCCGCGCCCCATGCGAGACCCCCTCTTGGTCTGTCCAGTCGCGCTTGCGCCGAGGAACGTTGTGGAAACAGGGATGAAGAAAGCTGACGCACAGTTTAGCACGCGGCCCCCGCGGCCTCCGGGCGTTGTGCACGGCTGCGGACACCATGCCTCCGCCCGCCGGGTAACGTGTGTCGGGTGGCTTCCGCGACTACCGACACCTCGGTCGTCGTCATCGGTGCCGGGCAGGCCGGACTCTCGGTCTCGTACTACCTGCGGCGCCTCGGACTCGACCCCGGCAACGACTTCGTCGTGCTCGATCGCGGCCCCGGCACCGGGGGTGCCTGGCAGTTCCGCTGGGAGTCGCTGCGCATCGGCTCGGCCCACAAGATCAACGATCTGCCCGGGCTCGACTCGCTCGGTCTGAGCTTCGAGACCGCGGATCGGCACGCCCCGGCGAAGGAGGTCGTGGCCGACTACTACGCCCGCTATGAGGACTTCTACGGCTTCCAGGTGGTGCGTCCGGCCGACGTGACGGCGGTCGAGAACCTCGGGCCCGACCTCACCGTCAGGTTCATCCTCGACGACGAGGAGAAGGAGGTCTCGACCGTCACGGTGGTGAACGCGACGGGCACCTGGGGCGCGCCCTTCATCCCCTGGTATCCGGGGCTGAAGTCCTTCGAGGGGCGGCACCTGCACACCGGCGAGTACGCCTCCGCCGAGGAGTTCCGGGACCAGAGCGTCGTCGTGGTCGGCGGCGGCACCTCGGCGATCGGCTTCCTGCTCGAGCTCGAGAACGTCGCCGCGCGCCTCACCTGGGTGAGCCGCCGCCCGATCGACTTCCTCGAAGACGGCGACCTGAACCTCGAGGCCCGCATGGATGCGGTGCGTGCGCAGGACGAGGCGGCGCGCGCCGGCCGTGCGCTGCCGAGCATCGTCAGCGGCACCGGCGTGCCGCGCACCCGCAAGATCCAGGCGGGCATCGAGCGCGGCGTGCTCACCCCCAGGCCCATGTTCGCCTCGATCGAGCCGAGCGGCGTGCGCTGGGCGGACGGCGCCTTCGTTCAGGCGGATGCCATCATCTGGTCGACCGGGTTCCGCCCCGAACTGCGTCACCTGGCCCCGCTCAGGCTGCGGGAGAAGGAGGGCGGTGTCGTGGTCGCGCAAGGCGCCTCCTGGCAGGACCCCCGCGTGTTCTTCGCCGGCTACGGACCGCAGGCCTCCACGATCGGCGCGAATCGTGCGGGCAGGATGATCGCGCGTCAGGTGATCGCAACCCTCAGCAAACTGCAGGCGGGCCGCTGATGGAGATCTTCTGGCTCGTGCCTGTGGTGTTCGGTGCGCTCGTGACCGTGCTCGGCGTGATCGTGCTCGCGGTGCTCGTGCCGGCCGCGCGAGCGGAAGTCCAACGAAAGGCAGAGGATGACGAACGAGACTCCTGAGACGAGCGGCGCCCGGGCGCGCCCCTACTGGTTCATCATCGCGCTCGCGATCCTCGTGATCCTCGCGGACCAGTCCAGCAAGTGGTGGGCGGAGGCCGCGCTCGGCGACGGCGAGGTCGTCGAGCTGCCCGGGGGCTTCTTCCGCTTCGTCCTCGTGTACAACCCCGGCGCCGCCTTCGGACTCGGCACCGGATTCACCTGGGTGCTCGCGGTGCTCGCCGGCGGAGCCGCCGTCGCGATCGCCTGGTACGCCTGGCGGGTGCGCTCCTGGCCGTGGGCGATCGCCTTCGGGCTCGTGCTCGGCGGTGCCATCACCCACTTCGGCGACCGCGTGTTCCGTGGCGAAGTCGTCGACTTCATCGCCTACGGCGACTTCTTCGTCGGCAATGTCGCCGACATCGCGATCGTCGGCGGTGCGATCTTCGGGGCGCTGCTGGCCTTGCTGCAGGTGCCCCTGAAGCGGCGCGCCAGGCCGAAGGACTGAGCGCGGCCCGTCAGGGGACGATGACCTTGCCGGTGACTCGGCCCCGCGGAGAGGTGGCGGATGCCGCCGGACGACACCACCGAGCGCAGGCGCTGCCTTGCGAACGGGTCGCGCAGCATCGCGGTCGACTGGCGCCCCCTGCCGTTCATACACGCCGAGCGTGCGCGTCACCCGCCGAGCATGACGAGCGCCCACGCGCCCGCGGCGGCGGCCACGCCGAGCGCGAGGTTCGCGGCCATGCCGACGATAGCCAGGCGCCACTTGCCCTGCTGCGCGAACTGGATCGTCTCCACGCTCAGGGTGCTGAAGGTCGTGAGTCCGCCGCACAGTCCGCCGAGCAGCACGAGCCGCACGTCTTCGCCGATCGCGTGCCGCACCGCGAGGCCGACGACCGCCCCGCCGATCGCGGAACCCACGACGTTGACGATGAGCACGCCCCAGGTGGCGTGGACGAGACGGGTCGCGCCGAACCGCAGTCCCGCCGCGAGCGCGCCGGCGACCACGGCCGCGATCGCCGCGATCACTCGCCGGCCTCGTCGATCGGGGGATTCCTGCGCGCGAGCCGCAGACCAAGCAGGGCGGCGGCGAGGCCGAGCACGATCGAGGCGACGAGGTAGGCGGCGGCGGGCATCCACGCACCGGCACCGGCGAGGGTGACGAGGGATACCGCGAGGGCCGAGAAGGTCGTGAACGAGCCGAGGAGGCCGGGCCCGAGTCCCGCGCGCAGCCACGCGGGCGTGCGGTCCCAGGCGACCGAGACCAGGGCGCCGAGGAGGAAGGAGCCGAGCACGTTGATGCCGAGCGTGGACCAGGGGATCGCGTCATCCGCGT
>JBAQPI010000219.1:0-3638 GCA_049305635.1 Rhodoglobus sp.
CGCTGGCGCAGGTAGTGCTTCCACCCCATGTTGTACACGTCGATGCACTGCCGATTCGCATCGAGGTAGAAGACCTTGTTGACCGTCTCCCCCACGAGTTCCACGTCGTGGCTGATGACGATGAAGCCGCCCCCGTAGTTCTTGAGGAACTCCCGCAGCCACACGACGGAGTCCGCATCGAGGTGGTTGGTCGGCTCATCGAGGATCAGTACTCCGGCGTCCGAGAACAGGATGCGGGCGAGTTCGATCCTGCGTCGCTGCCCGCCCGAGAGCGTCTTGAGCGGCTGGTCGAGGATGCGGTCGGGCAGACTCAGGTTGCTCGCGATGGAGGCCGCCTCTGCCTCCGCGGCGTAGCCGCCGAGCGCGTCGAAGCGGTCGGTGAGCGAACTGTACCGCCGCATCGCGGCCTCGCTCACGACGGGGTCGTCGCTGGCCATCTCGCCGGTGGCCTGCTGCATGCCGAGCACGAGGTCACCGAGTCCGCGGGCGTTCAGGATGCGGGTGCGCGCGAGTTCCTCGGGATCCCCGGAGCGCGGGTCCTGCGGCAGGTAGCCGATGTCGCCATCGCGATCGACCGTGCCGTCGGTCGGCGGCAGTTCGCCGGCGAGCACCTTCGTGAGCGTCGTCTTGCCGGCGCCGTTGCGCCCGACGAGGCCGATCTTGTCACCCCGGTCGACCCGGAAGCTGACGCCCTCCATGAGCAGACGGGCGCCCACGCGCAGTTCGAGGTCGTGCACGGAGAGCACAGCAAAAGTCCAGTTCTTTGGGCGCGCTTCTACCACGCAAGGGAAAGGGGTCAGCCCGATAGTCTACTTGGTGCGCCGCGGCACGAGCCCCGCATCCCCTGTAGACGAGGAGTCCGATGAGCAGCATCACCCTGGCCGGCCGACAGCCCGTGCTGGCCGACCGCATCTTCAGCCGCAGTATCGCCGTCGACCTGGTGCTGGTCGCCGCCGGAGCGTCCCTGACCGCGCTGCTCGCCCAGGTGAACGTCCCGTTGTGGCCGGTGCCGATCACGGGTCAGACCCTCGCCGTGCTGCTCGTCGGGGCCACGCTCGGTCTGCGCCGCGGTGCCGTGTCGCTCGCCCTCTACGCGGTGCTCGGCCTCGTCGGACTCCCGGTCTACGCGCCGCAGGACGACGGCAGCCACCTCACCGGTTTCGCCGCCCTCGCGGCGCCGAGCTTCGGCTACGTCATCGGCTTCATCTTCGCCGCCGGCCTCGTCGGGTGGCTTTCCGAGCGCACCTGGGATCGCAAGTTCCTCAAGGCGCTCGCGACGTTCGTCGGCGGCTCCGTCGTCGTCTTCGCCTTCGGCCTGCCGTGGCTCGCCGTGGTCACGGGCGCGACCCTCCTGCAGACCTACCAGTGGGGCCTGGAGCCGTTCATCATCGGCGGGATCATCAAGGCCGTCATCGCGGCGGCGCTGCTGCCGGTCGCGTGGTGGGGCGCCGACCGCCTGTCCGCGCGACGCGAACGCGACGCCGACTGATACGCACGAGAAGGGCCCCGGTTCACTCCGGGGCCCTTCTCGTTTCTGCTGATCAGATGGAGAAGCCGATGGCGCGCATCATGTCGCGCCCGTCCTCGGTGATCTTCTCGGGGCCCCACGGCGGCATCCAGACCCAGTTGATGCGGAAGGCGTCGACGATGCCGTCGAGCGACTGCGCGACCTGCTCCTCGATGACGTCGGTGAGCGGACAGCCCGCCGAGGTGAGTGTCATCGAGATGATGAGCGCGGTGTTCTCGTCGTCCCAGCTGAGGTCGTAGATCAGGCCGAGATCGACGATGTTGACCCCGAGTTCGGGGTCGACGACATCCTTGAGCGCCTCCTCGATCTGGTCGAAGAGCGCCGGTGCGAGCGCGGTGGCCATGGCTCTACGCTACGCCCGCGGGGTCGAGAAATCGATCGTAGCCCTCGTCCTCGAGTCGTTCGGCGAGTTCGGGACCGCCCTCCTCGGCGATCCTGCCGTCGACGAAGACGTGCACGAAGTCCGGCGTGATGTAGCGCAGGATCCGCGTGTAGTGGGTGATGAGCAGCACGCCCATGCCCGTGGCCGCCTTCGCGCGGTTCACACCCTCCGAGACGATCTTGAGCGCGTCGACATCCAGCCCGGAGTCGGTCTCGTCGAGGATCGCGAACTTCGGCTTGAGCAGTTCGAGCTGCAGGATCTCGTTGCGTTTCTTCTCGCCGCCCGAGAAGCCCTCGTTGACGTTGCGGTCGGCGAAGGACTTGTCCATCCGCAGCGCCTTCATCGACTCGTTGACCTCCTTGATCCATGGCCGGAGCGGGGGGGCCTCGCCGGAGATCGCGGTCTTCGCGGTGCGCAGGAAGTCGGCCACGCGCACGCCTGGGATCTCCACCGGGTACTGCATGGCGAGAAAGAGTCCGGCGCGGGCGCGCTCGTCGACGCTCATCTTCAGCACCTCGGCGCCGTCGAGCAGCACCGAGCCGCCCTCGACGTGGTACTTGGGGTGGCCGGCGATCGAGTAGGCGAGGGTGGACTTGCCCGAGCCGTTGGGGCCCATGACCGCGTGGATCTCGCCCTCGTCGATCGTGAGGTCGACGCCCTTGAGGATCTGCTTGGTGCCCTGTTCGGTCTCGACGCTGACGTGGAGGTCCTTGATTTCCAGTACTGACATGTCTGTTCCTGTCCTAGGCCTCGACGGCCAGGGTTTCGTCCGGATCGATCGTGATGACGCCGTCGGCGTCGATGTCGACCTTGAACACCGGCACGGGTTCGTAGGCCGGGAGGTTGAGGGGTTTGCCGGTCGTGAGGGAGAATTTTGAGCCGTGCGCCCAGCACTCGATGGCGTCGTCCTCGACGAATCCCTCGGCGAGGGAGATTTCGCCGTGCGTGCAGGTGTCGCCGATCGCGTGCACCGTGCCGCTCGAGTCCTTCACGATGACGATCGGGGTCTTGCCGAGCACGACCCGGAACGCCTTGTCGGTCTGCAGTTCGCCCACCGTGCCGACCCGTTCGGCGGTCATCCGGCTCCCCCGGCCAGTTCGAGTTCGATCGCGGCCGACAGGTGCGCCTCGATCTCGGCGCTGCCGACCTTCTGCACGATCTCGGTGAGGAAGCCGAGCACGACGAGCCGTCGTGCCTCCGGCTCCGGGATGCCGCGGGCCTGCAGGTAGAACAACTGCTCGTCGTCGAAGCGGCCGGTCGCGCTCGCGTGACCGGCGCCGATGATGTCGCCGGTCTCGATCTCAAGGTTCGGGATCGAGTCCGCCCGCGTGCCCTCGGTGAGCACGAGGTTGCGGTTCTGCTCGTAGCTGTCCGTGCCGCTCGCCTCGCGGCCGATCAGCACGTCGCCCACCCACACTGCGCGGGCGCCGTCGCCCTGCAGTGCGCCCTTGTAGTTGACCCGCCCGACGGTGTTCGGGCCGAGGTGGTGCAGGTACACGCGCTGCTCGATGTGCTGGCCGGCGTCGGCGAAGTAGAGCCCGTAGAGTTCGCCGTTCGCGCCGTCCCCGGCGAGCCGCACCGAGGGATTGACGCGCACGACGGCGCCGCCGAGCGAGACCACGACGTGCTTGAGCCTGGCGTCCCGACCGACCGTCGCGAAGTGGCTCGCGAGGTGCAGGGCCTCGCCGTCCCACTCCTGCAGGCTCACGACCGTGAGGTCGGCGCCGT
>JBAQPI010000220.1:0-2458 GCA_049305635.1 Rhodoglobus sp.
GTCGAGGCGGGCTCGAGTGAGGTCAGGGCGCGCGGGGACATTGCCTGCCATTGTCCCACGGTCCCGGTGCCGGACGATCCTGCTCGATGCGGTGGCCCGGATCGGCCGGAACTGGTATCGTTACCCCTTGGCTTGTGCGCGGTCCCGATCGTGGACCGGGCGAATCGCAGCCGGACTCCGGGGACTCCCACCCGGCTGCCGCACGACATCCGAACAACCAGAAAGCACTCACGTGGCAAACATCAAGTCGCAGATCAAGCGCATCCTGACCAATAAGAAGGCCCAGGACCGCAACAAGGCCGTCAAGAGCGAGGTCAAGACCGCGGTCCGCGCGACCCGCGAGGCCATCGCCGCGGGCGACAAGGTCACGGCCGCCGCCGCCCTCGATGTCGCGGGCAAGAAGCTCGACAAGGCCGCGAGCAAGGGCGTCATCCACAAGAACCAGGCCGCGAATCGCAAGTCGGCCATCGCCAAGCAGGTCGCGGCGCTCTAGCTCGACGCTGCCTCACGAATGCCTCCGTCACGCGGGGGCATTCGTCGTTTCAGCCCAGGCCGCGGCGCCTAACGCAGCCCGCGGCCGGCGACGACGCCGATCATCCGCTCGAGCGCGAACACCGGATCGCGGCCGGCGCCCTTGATCTGCGCGTCCGTCTCGGCGATCGTCTCGATCGTGACGCCCAGGCCCGTCTCGTCCCAGCCCTGCAGGTCGCGGCGGGCGCGGTCGACCTGCCATGGCGCCAGACCGAACCTCGAGGCCAGCTGGCCGGCCGGGGCCGTGCTGCCCGCGAGCTTGGCCATGGTGCGCACCTTCGAGGCGAAGGCGGCGACGATCGGCACCGGGTCCGCCCCGGATGCGAGCGCGTGCCGCAGCAGCACGAGCGCCTCTCCCTGGCGGCCGGCGATCGCGGCATCCGCGACCTTGAAGGCGTTCGTCTCGACGCGCCCCGAGTAGTAGCGCTCGACCGTCACCTCGGTGATCTCCTCGGCGTCGTCGGCGAGCAGCTGCTGGCAGGCGGCGGCGAGCTCGGCGAGATCGTCGGCGAAGGCGCTCACGAGGGCGCGGATCGCACCACCGGTCACCCGGCGGTCGGCGGCCGCGAACTCCGCGGCCGCGAAGTCCTGCTTCTCCGAGTCCTTCTTGAGTTCGAGGCACACGATCTCGATGCCGTTGCCCGAACCCGCCCTGATGGCCTCGAGGAGCTTCTTGCCGCGCACCCCGCTCGCGTGGCGCAGCACGAGGTAGGTGTCGTCGGCGGGAGCGGCGAGGTAGTCGATCGTCTCGGTGATGAAGGCGTCGGTGCACTTCTCGACGTTGCTCACCCGGATGAGCCGGGGCTCGTCGAACAGGGATGGGCTCGCGAGACTCAGCAGCTCCCCCGGCCCGTACTGATCGGCCTCGACGTCGTGGATCTCCAGGCTCGGGTCCTCCGCCTTGAGCAGGTCGCGCAGCGAGCGGATCGCGCGCTCGGCGAGGAAGGACTCGGGGCCGGAGACGAGCACCACCGGCGCCGGGCGCACGCGACTCCACGCCAGCTGCGGGATCGCGGACTTGGGGGCTGCCACGGCTCAAGGCTACCGCTGGGTCCAGACACGCACGGTGCCCTCCTCGGTGCCGGGGGCGAGGAGGATGAGGCCGTCCTCGTCGGTGCGCGCCGGCGTGGTGCCGGCATCCGCGAGGATCTGCAGGAGCCGCTCGGTGGGATGCCCGTAGCCGTTGTCCGCCCCGACCCCGATGGCCCCGACGACCGCGCCGAGGCGCTCGTACAGCCGCGGAGACTGGTCGGCGGAGCCGTGGTGGCCGACCTTCACCACATCGACGACCGGCACCGGGCCCGCGGCGATGAGCCGGTCCTGGGCGGACTCGCCGAGGTCCCCGAGGAAGATCGAGCGCAGGCAGCCGTCGATGCAGGCGCCGACGCCCTCGAAGGCGAGGGTGACGCTCGCGTCGTTGCCGGGCTCGATGCCCGTCAGCCGCTCCGGGGGCCACAGCACGTTCCAGCGCAGCTCCCCGAGCAGCCCGCTCGGTCCGCGGGCCACCTGCTGCACCCGCGCGCCACCCGCCGCCAGGTCGGCGGCGATCCGCTCGTCGTCGACACCCGAACTCGGTCCCACCAGTGCGAGGTCCACACGGCCGACGACCGCATCGACGCCACCCACGTGGTCGAGGTCGTAGTGGGTGAGCACGAGCAGGTCGATGCGGCCGATGCCCAGGTCGTCGAGGCACGCCTTCAGCGGCGCGGGCTCCCGGCCCGTGTCGATGAGGGCGACCCGCCCGGCGCTGCGCACGAGGAAGGCGTCCCCCTGGCCCACCTCGCAGCCGGCGACCTGCCAATCCGCGGGCCGACCCGCGAGCTGGGCGACGCGACCGCCGCCCGCGAGGCCGAGGTACGCGACCACGACGAGGGCGAGCGCGGCGAAGGCCCATCGCCGGCGGCCGAGCAGCGCCGCGACCGCGAGG
>JBAQPI010000221.1:0-2853 GCA_049305635.1 Rhodoglobus sp.
CCCAGTAGCGTCATCGACGTCAGCGAGGCAAGCGGGAGAAGTTTGCGTCCGATCGTCTTGTATTCGGGTCGGAGATAGACGCCGTGCACCGAATTTAGGTGGTGCGCTCCAGCGTCATTGGTCGTGAGCCGCGGTGTGTCAGCGTTCATATAGGTCAGCAAGAGATCCGAGGGCTTCAAGAGTGGCACCCGCCACCATGGTGTACGCACACGGCACTTATACGCCTGGTTCACACCCGAGACTTCGCCCGCCGCGATGTAGGCCTGCGCCGCCTCGGAGGGATCTCCGGGCGGTCGGAACATCCACACCGACGACCCCTTGGCCCCAAGCTCGTTCTGGGCACGCCTACCGAAAGCCAGGCCACGTAGATGAGCGCTGCCCGGCGGCGAGAGGCTGACGAGCTCGGACGAAGACAACCTCAGCTCTTTGACGCGGTCGTTGGACAACGCGAAGTAGCGGTTGTTGCCTGTCACCATGCCAAGTGTGGTGTCGCCCCAAGTTTCTAGCCCGACGAAACCCGGCTCACGAAGGAGCCCAGAATAGGCGCCCAGCGCGTCGGCGGAGAGAAGTGATGGCGTCCATTTGTCGGAGGGGTCGAGTGGCGACCACTTCTGCGCGACGGCCAGCGAGGTCAGCGCCTCTGAGTTCTGTGCCTGCACAACCCGCGCGTGGTCGGTCGGGCCTTCATCGAATCCGTCAGCGAGCAGGAGGACGACGTCGGTCTCCGCTTCGGGGAAAACCCGCTCAGTGAAGAGCACGAGATCGACGCGACGGAAGCGGTCGAACAAGAACTTGCGCACAACCGAGGCGTAGTTAACGCTCAGGAGTTCGGCCGGAAGCACAAGTCCCATGCGACCGCCCTTACGGAGAAAAAGCGCAGAGTGAACCGTGAACGCCGCCCAACTGGAAGCTAAACCGCTCAGCGGAACTCCGGCTCGGAGCGCTGCTGCCCTGGACCGCGAGCGAGGCTCGCCGCCGAAGTCCTGGTATCGGATATACGGCGGGTTTCCGATCACCGACGAATAGGAACCAGTCGGCTCGACCAAGAAGAAGTCGTTGACCGTAATGTTCGGCTGGCCGCCGGCCTCGACAACGCGCTTGCGCGCCTCCCGGGCGCTGCCCTCGTGAATCTCGACACCGTCAACGGACGGTGTCGCCGCGAACAAGCCGTCGCCGGAATCGAGATCGGCCAACCGCGCGACCGCGTGGATCAGAAACTCGGCGTCCCCACAGGACGGCTCCAGTACGCGATCGCTCGCGTCACGAACCGCCCACTCGGTGATGAACTTCGCGATCAACTCGGGCGTGAAGAAGGCGCCGCGGGCCTTTCGAAGTTGGGACGTGTCCTCTACTTCGACGATCCCAAGGTCCACCACAGTCACATTGTGGCCTCATCGTCCGACAAAACTGGCATCGCCACGCGTCCGGGATCGGACGGCACAGGACGGCCGGAGCTGTGGTGAGCGCAGCTGTGGCGTGATCAATCCTGTCAGGACGTTATCCCGCGCGGAACGGCGCGTCGCGCAGCTCGAACCGCAGGAACATCAGGAACATACAGGCACATATTGTCGAGATCGGAGTGGGTGCAATCCCGATCGAGCAACTGCGCGAGGATGACCGCAGTCCTGGACGAGAAGTCGGTGGATCTGAGGGGACTCGACTCCCCTACTGAGCCGCCACCACGCCGCGCCGCGGCGCGCTGGACTGCTCAGCGGGGGCCCACGAAGGGTTCTCGCGGCACTCAGGTCATCAAACGCAAGGAACCCCGACCTTCGGCCGGGGTTCCTTGCGTTTGGTGGATCTGAGGGGACTCGAACCCCTGACCCCCTGCATGCCATGCAGGTGCGCTACCAGCTGCGCCACAGACCCAGAAACGTTGACTTCTAGACGATCAAATCAACTTGTCAAGGTTACACCAGAATGAAGCATGGCCTCCCCCATCACCGTCTCCATCACGCGCATCGTCGACCCCGAGCGGGCGAAGGAGGTCGCCGCCTGGGCGCGGGCCGGGCAGGACCTGCTCAGTGCGTCCCCCGGCTATCTCGGCTCGGGCTGGATCCGTCCCGACCCGGACAGCCCCGAGTGGCACATGCTGTTCCGGTTCGCGGATGCGCAGTCCCTCGCCGCATGGGAGGCCTCGCCCGAGCGGGCGTGGTGGGTGGCATCCGCGCTCGGGATGGTGCAGCACTCCCCCGAGGAACGCCGCACCGGGATCGAGGGCTGGTTCGACACCCCGGCGAGCGTGGAGGTGATCGGCCCCGTGCCATCCGTGCCGCCCCGCTGGAAGCAGATGGTCTCGATCTTCCTCGTGTTCTACCCGCTGAGCCTCACCGCGAACTGGGCGCTCTCGCCCGTGACCGGGGCCTGGCCGCTCGCGCTGCGCGTGCTCGTGACGGTGGTACTCGTGACGCCGGTGATGACCTACCTCGCGATGCCGATCGTCACGCGCGCGCTGCGCCCATGGCTGGAGGCTACTCGGCGCTCTCGGCGACGGGCAGGTTGAGGGGGATCGCCGGGCAGTCCTTCCAGAGGCGCTCGAGCGAGTAGTACATGCGATCCTCCTCGTGGAAGACGTGCGCGATGAGGTCGCCGAAGTCGAGCAGGATCCAGCGGCCCTCGGCCTTGCCCTCGCGGCGCAGCGCCTTCACGTCGATCTCGAGAAGCTTGTCTTCGATCTCGTCGGCGATCGCCTGCACCTGCCGCTCGTTGCGGCCCGAGACGAGCAGGAAGATGTCGGTGAGCGGCAGCGGCCCCGAGACGTCGAGGGCGACGAGGTCCTCACCCTGCTTGGAGTCGGCGGCGAGGGCCGCCACGGCCAGGAGTTCGCGTGCGCGCGCGGATGCAGTCACAAGG
>JBAQPI010000222.1:0-2401 GCA_049305635.1 Rhodoglobus sp.
GTTGGCAAAGGCCAAGAGCACCGAGCGCGAAGCGCGGGAGGCGCGCGAGCGCCTGCGCCGCTACACCGCACGCCAGACGGTGCACGAGAAGCAGGCCAAGCGCCGCAGGTTCGACAACCTGTTCGCCGTCGGCGGCGTCATCATCGTGGCCGCGCTCGCGACCGTCACCCAGGTCTTCTACTTCAACGGCGGGCCCGGCACCCCGACGCCGGTCCCGAGCGTGAGCGCCGAGACACCCACCGGAACGAACGTCGGCGAGGTGCCGGATGTCTCGGTCTCCGAGTTCCGCGCCTGGACGGGCACCCTCGACCTCAACGAGACCGCCCTGGGCATCGAGCTCGACGGGGCGGCTGCGCCGCAGGCCGTGGCGTCCTTCGTCACCTCCGCGGCGAGCGGATACTACGTGGGCACGGCCTGCCACCGCCTCGTGCTCAGCGAGAGCGCGGGCCTGCTGCAGTGCGGCTCCCTGGACGGCACGGGCGCGAGCGACCCGAGCTACAGCTTCGGGCCCATCGAGAACGCGCCGGTCGACGGCGTGTACCCGGTCGGCACGATCGCGATGGCGCGCGTCGCCGACGACGCGTACAGCATCGGTCGCCAGTTCTTCATCGTCTTCCAGGACACCACGCTGCCCGCGGACAGCGCCGGCGGATACACGGTGCTCGGCCGGGTGACCTCGGGCCTCGACCAGCTCGTCGCGCAGATCGCGGCCGGCGGGATCGTCGACGGCGCCCAGGACGGCGCCCCGGTCGTGCCCACGACGATCACCGGCCTCACGATCCAGTAACGCCTCCGGATGCCCGGGCCGCTTGCCATAAGCTGAATCCCGGCCGAACGGCCCGAGCAGAGGGAATGGTGCAGTGGCAGAGGATCAGGCTCCGTGGGGCCGCGTCGACGAGACGGGCACCGTCTTCGTGCGCGGGGCCGCAGGTGAGCGCGCCGTCGGACAGTATCCGGACGGTACGCCAGAGGAGGCCCTGGCGTACTTCGAGCGCAAGTACACCGAGCTCGCCGGCCAGGTGACCCTGCTCGAGCAGCGCGCCAAGGGCGGCGCCCCCGCCGCCGATATCGCCAAGACCGTCAAGTCCCTCGGCGCGACGATCGCGACCGCGAATGCCGTGGGCGACCTCGCCGCCCTCCAGGCCCGCATCGAGGCCCTCGGCGGCACCGTCACGGAGCTCACCGAGAAGCAGAGCGAGGAGACCAAGGCCGCCGTGGCCGCGGCCCTCGTCGATCGCGAGGCGATCGTCGTCGAGATCGAGACGATCGCGGCGGCCGACCCGGCGAAGGCGCAGTGGAAGCAGGTGACGGCATCCGTCGACGCGCTCTTCACGCGCTGGCAGCAGCACCAGGCCGAGGGTCCCCGGCTGCCCAAGAACGAGGCGAACGAGCTCTGGAAGCGGTTCCGGGCGGCGCGCACGACCATCGACGGCCACCGCAAGGCCTTCTTCGCCGAACTCGACAGCGCGCACAAGGACGCCCGCGCCGCGAAACAGGCCCTCGTCGAGAAGGCGCAGGCGCTCATCGGGCGGGGCGCCGACGGCATCCCCGAGTACCGCACGCTGCTCGACCGCTGGAAGGAGACCGGGCGGGCGGGCAAGAAGTTCGACGACGCGCTCTGGGCCGCGTTCAAGGAGGCCGGCGACGCTCTCTACGCCGCCAAGAGCGAGATCGACGCGAAGGACAGCGTCGAGTTCGAGGCGAACCTCGCTCTCAAAGAGCAGCTGCTCGCCGAGGCCGAGCCGATCCTGACCGAGACGGACCGCGCGAAGGCGCGTGACGCCCTGCTGTCGATCCAGAAGCGCTGGGACGGCATCGGCAAGGTGCCGCGCGAGAAGGTCAAGGTCATCGAGGACCGGCTGCGCAAGGTCGAGAACGCCGTGCGCAAGCTCGACGAGGATCACTGGCAGAAGAACAACCCGGAGCGCCAGGAGCGCGAGTCGGGCTTCCTCGGTCAGCTCAACGAGGCGATCGCCAAGCTCGAGAAGGAACTGGCCGAGGCGAAGGCCGGTGGCGACGCGAAGAAGATCGCGGCGGCGCAAGAGGCCCTCGAGGCTCGCAAGGCCTGGCTCGGCGCTCTCGGTCGGTAGTCCACAGCGCCGGACTGTCCACCGAACGGCGGCCATCCGCCCGTACCTCGGCCGACTCGCGCGAGCATTGGGCCATGCGGTTGCCCTCCGTGCTCACCACAGACGACCTGCCGCTGCCCGAACTGCGCGCGGCACTGCTCGACGGCGAGCTGTTCGCCCTGGATGCCGCGTTCACCCCGATCGACGAGGTCGAGTCGCCGCGCCACCGCGCCCGCGCGGCCCACGCCGGGCTCCCGCATCGCCTCATCGCCGAGCAGCACACCGCGGCCTGGATCTGGGGTGCCGCGCCGCCGCCGTCGCGTCACGAGTTC
>JBAQPI010000223.1:0-5249 GCA_049305635.1 Rhodoglobus sp.
GGCCGCGGCATCCGCGAGCGGGATGCCGAACTTCTGGTCCTCGCGCGCCGTCGCGAGGTACTCGTGGGTGGAGGCGTGCACGCCGCTGTTGATGCGCAGCCGCACCGGCTGGACGCGGCCGTGGCGCTGCGCGGCCTCGGCGACCCGCTCGATCTCGATAAGCGAGTCCAGGATGATGGCGCCGACGCCGACCGAGACGGCGCGGTCGATCTCGGCGAGCGACTTGTTGTTGCCGTGCAGGCCGAGCCGGCCGGCATCCACCCCCGCGGCGAGCGCGACCGCCAGCTCGCCGCCGGAGGCGACGTCGATGCCCAGCCCCTCGGCGGTGACCCAGCGCGCGACCTCGGTGCACAGGAACGCCTTGCCCGCGTAGTACACCTTCCCGCTCGATCCGACGCGCGCGAGCTCGCGGTCGAAGGCCTCGCGGATGCGACGAGCCCGCGCCCGCACGTCGGCCTCGTCCACCACGTACACGGGCGTGCCGAACTCGCCGACGAGCGTCGAGACCGGGACGCCCGCGATCTCGAGCTCGCCGTCATCGTTGCGGGCCGAGTGCATCGACCACACCGACTCCGGGAGCGCGTTGGCGTCCTCGGGCACGGCGAGCCACGACGGGGCGAGCGGGTTGTCCACGATCATCCGATCTCGGGGCAGGTGCCGAGCGTGGCAAGGGCGGGGTCACCGAGCGCGAGACCATCGCCGTTGATGACGACGACGAGGTCACTGCCGACGACGTCGACATCCTCGATGGTGAGCGCCTGCGGCAGGTAGCTCGCGACGCAGAAGTCCCGCGAGTCGAGGAGTTCGCCCGCGAGGGCGCGGAACTCGGGGCTGTCGCGGAGGTCCTGCACCGAGATCTCCTCCTCGCCGAGGATGATCGTCGTCGGGTCGAAGCTGATGCCGCCCTCGACCGCCGACGGCACGAGGTCCACCGACACCGGGATCACGAAGAAGATCACGTTGAACTCCGCCCCGACCCGCACGACGCCGTCCTGCAGGTCGATGGACTTCAGCTCGGAGGCGCTGATGAAGGAGGCGAGCTTGCGCACGTTCTCCTCGGTGACGGTCACGGTGATCGCGAGGGTGCCGACGGGTCGACTGCGCTCGAGCGGCACGGCCGTCGCGACGAGCTGCGCCTCGCCCGTGATGTCACCGAAGGTGATCTCGCCGGCGTGCACCGTGATCTCGTCGAGCGAGCCTCTCGCGGCCTGCAGCAGGATCGAGCCCGAACCGAGGTCGACGTCGACCGGCGTCGCGGGGTCGAGCTTGAGCACCTCGACGATGCGGTCGCGCACGTAGCCCGTGGCGACCTGGCGCACGACGGCGTCGGCGACGAAGAAGCCGGCGACGAGCACGACGAGCACGATCACGAGGGCGATGAGCCACCCGAGACGGCGCTTGCGCCTCGGGGGCACGGGTGGGGCGGCGGCCGTGGTCGGGAGCACCGCGGTCGCGGTCGCGGACGGGGTCTGAACTGGCACGGGGGCCGGTGCTGGCTCGGACACTACATCCTCTCGGGTGCGCTGACGCCGAGCAGTCCGAGACCGTTGCGGAGCACCTGGCCGACCGCGTCGTTGAGCCACAGGCGCGTGCGGTGCAGGTCGGTGATCTCCTCATCGCCCTGGGGGGTGACTCGGCAGTTGTCGTACCACCGGTGATAGGCCCCGGCGAGTTCCTCAGTGTAGCGAGCGACGCGGTGCGGCTCCCTGAGTTCCGCCGCCTGGCGCACGACGCGCGGCAACTCGGCGAGGATGCCCAGCAGCACGCTCTCGGTCTCGTGGGCGAGCAGGCTCGCGTCGAAGACACCGCGGTCGACGCCGAAGGATGCCGCGTTGCGCGCCACCTGGTGCGTGCGCGCATGGGCGTACTGCACGTAGTACACGGGGTTGTCGTTGGTGCGCTTGCCCCAGAGATCGAGGTCGATGTCCACCTGGGAGTCGATGGACGAGCGGACGAGGGCGTAGCGCCCGGCATCCACCCCCACGGCCTCGACGAGGTCCTCCAGGGTCACCACGGTACCGGCCCGCTTGGACATGCGCACCGGCTCGCCGTCGCGCACCAGGTTGACCATCTGCCCGATCAGGATCTCGAGGTTGACGTATGGCTCGTCGCCGAACGCCGCGCACATCGCCATGAGGCGCTTGACGTAGCCGTGGTGGTCGGCGCCGAGCATGATGAGGTTGCGTTCGAAGCCGCGTTCCCGCTTGTTCAGGTAGTAGGCGAGGTCACCGGCGATGTAGGCGGCCTCGCCGTCCGACTTGATGACCACCCTGTCCTTGTCGTCGCCGAACTCGGTGGTGCGCAGCCAGGTGGCGCCGTCCTGCTCGTAGACATGGCCGAGCTCGCGCAACCGTGCGACGGCGCGAGCCACCGCACCGGACTCGTGCACCGCGTTCTCGTGGAAGTAGACGTCGAAGTCGACCCCGAAGTCGTGCAGGCTCGCCTTGATGTCGCCGAACATGAGCTCGACGCCGATCGAGCGGAACACCTCCTGCTGCTCCTCCCGCGGGATGTGGAAGAGGTCGCCGGGGTAGATCATGATCACCCGCGCGGCGATGTCCGCGATGTACGCGCCGCCGTAGCCGTCCTCGGGCGCCGGCTCGTCGAGCCAGCTCGCCAGCAGGCTGCGCGCGAAGCGGTCGATCTGGGCGCCGTGGTCGTTGAAGTAGTACTCACGGGTGACGATGCCGCCCTGCGCCTGGAAGATGCGGGCCAGGCTGTCGCCGACCGCCGCCCACCGCACACCGCCGATGTGCAGCGGGCCGGTGGGGTTGGCCGAGACGAACTCGAGGTTGATCGTCACGCCCGCATAGAGCTCGCCGCTGCCGTAGGCCGCGCCGGACTCCACGATCGTCTTCGCGAGTGCTCCGGCCGCGGCCGCGTCGAGGGTGATGTTGATGAAGCCGGGGCCGGCGACGTCGACGGATGCCACGCCATCGAGTCCGCGCGCCTGGGACGCGATCTCGTCGGCCAGCTCCCGGGGGTTGGCGCCGAGGGGTTTGGCGAGTTTCAAGGCGATGTTCGACGCCCAGTCGCCGTGCTCGCGGTTGCGGGGGCGTTCGAGCGCGACATCCCCGAGGCCCACCGGCGCACCACCGCGTCGCTCGGCGATGCCGTTGACGACGGTGAGCAGTGCGGTGGAGAGGTCGGCGGGATTCACGATCCTCAAGCGTACCGCCAGCGAAATCCCGCGACATCGCCGGGCGTCGCTGCGACGGAAGGTGCGGGGGCGATGGACAATGGGCTCGTGAAGTCACGCGCGATCGTCCCAGCCGGCATCATCCTGCTCCTCGCCTTGGCCGGTTGCGTGCCGCAGGTCGTGGAACCCGGGCAGAGCGCCGCCCCCACCGCGACGAGCTCCCCCTCGAGTTCGACGCCGCCGAGTGCGGAGCCGACCGCGGACCCCGGGGCGACGCCGATCGGCTTCGGCTGTGCGGAGTTCATCTCGGCGCAGGCGATGTACGACTACAACAGCATCTTCAGTGCGGTGGACTTCGAGCCGGCGGCCGGCACGGTCGCGGCCGAGGCCGTCGCGAATGAGGGCATCGCCTGCCGGTGGGTGAACACCTCGAGCGGCACGACCATCGACTTCAGTGTCGCGATGCCGAGCGCGCCGGCGCTCGAGGCGAGGCGTTCGGCCCTGCAGGGCAGCGAGGCCGCGTCCTTCGACGGGTACTTCGATGCCGACACCGCGCAGGTCTTCGCCGGCGGCTACTGGATCGCGGTGACCTCGAGCGAGTTCCTCGGCGACGGCGACGCCGCCCCCGTGGTCGAGATTGCGGTGAACGGCCTGCCTTAGCCGAGCCGGACGAGCTCGGCGGGATCATCGAGGCGGAAGTCGTCGGAGATCGCGAGCACGCGCAGGTCGATGAGGGACAGGTCCGCCCAGTGGTTGGTCAGGAAGGCGGTGTCGGCGGCGTCGCGGCCGGTCGAGATGCGCAGCATGGACTGACGCGGGGCCAGGCGCGTGGCATCCACGACCCACCAGGCCCCGTCGACCCAGGCCTCGGCGACGGCGTGGAAGTCCATGGGCTCGAGACCGGGGGCGTAGACGGCGACCATGCGCGCGGGCACGTCGAGGGCGCGCAGCAACGCGATGACGAGGTGCGCGTAGTCGCGGCACACCCCGCGTCGGGCGAGCAGGGTCTGCTCGGCGCCGTCGGTGGGCTGGCTGGAGCCGGGCACGTACCTCAGGCGCTCCGAGACCCACAGGGTGACCGCGGTCAGCAGCTCGTGTCCGGAGAGCCCCGCGAACTCGGACCGGGCGGTCGGCGTGAGGCTGTCGGACTCGCAGTAGCGGCTCGGACGCAGGTAGGTCACGAGGTCGAGGTCGATCTCCGCAGCGGGAGCCGCGGTGCCGGTGACCTCGGCGGTGTACTCGGCGATCATCGTGCCGCGCTCGCTCACAAGCTGGTGCAGTCGCGTGCCATGCATGTCGGTGAGTTCGGTCGCGACGATCGGCACGCCGTCGAGCACGAAGGAGAGCTGCTCGGAGGTGACCTGGCTCCCCTGCGCGGCAGCGATGCTGAACACCATGTTGGTGCGGCCCTCGATCGCCAGCTCGAGGCGCGTGGACACGGTTCGCAGCATCCACCGATCCTGTCACGGCCGGAGAACGATTGCCCCCGTGCGCTGCTACCCTTGAAAGCGATCCCCGGCCCCCATAGCTCAGGGGATAGAGCACTGCCCTCCGGAGGCAGGGGCGGCAGTTCGAATCTGCCTGGGGGCACCGAATGCGAGGGGCCGCGGCGAATGTCGCGGCCCCTCGCGCATTCTGCGTCCCCGGTTCGGACGAGGACCGTTCGTGGGAATACAGCCGCCGGTTCCGGCGTGACGGCCGTGCGCGCCGGGGAGTCGAATCCTGCTCGGGTCAAGGTGCCGGACAGAAGCGGCCCCCTGCCCTGCCTCCTGCTCGAAATTCATGCGCGTCGGGCGCGGGGTCGGCGTGTCGCGCGCGGCACACCGCCGAGGGCCGCGGCGGCCTGAATTTCGGAAGGCACGAACCGAACTTCGGATGTCGACCTCAGTGCTCTGCGCCGGTGCGGTCGTTCAGTCCACCGGCGCGCTGTGCACCTCGAGGAACTCGTACAGCTCCCGGTCGTCGACGCCCGGGAAGGTGCCTGCCGGCAGGGGCGAGAGGATGTGGGCGTGCAGCTTCGCGCTCGACCAGGCCTTGCCAGACCAGCGCTCCCGCAACCCCGGCTCGGGAAGGCGGCAGCAGGCCTCGTCGGGGCACGTCGATGACATCC
>JBAQPI010000224.1:0-1574 GCA_049305635.1 Rhodoglobus sp.
CGCTCCTGCCGTGCACGCGCCGCAAGGCGATCGGCGCCCGTGCGGCGCGCGTCGCCGACCAAGCGCACCGCAGCCTCGGCGAGCGCCTCGGCGGTGACGGTCGCCGATGGCTCGCCCAGCCCGACCCGGATCGCCTCCGCCGCCTCGACCCCCAGTTCGCCGCTGGACACGGCCGTCACCACGACCGCGAGCCACGGTCTGAGGGCAGGAGCGACCGGAGCGCCCGGGATCGGCGACCGCGACGTATCCGGCGCATCGCCGTTCAGCAGGGCGCCGACCTCGATCAAGGCGCGCGCCTCGCGGGCGGTGCCGCCGGTGATCCGCTGGACGAGTTCTTGTGGCGATCGAGCCCCCTGTCGCGCGGCGAGGCCCTGGTGGCCGAGTTCGCGACCGGAACGCCGGTTGAGCTCAGCGGCCAGGACGGCGGCCTGGGCATCCAGCAATCGTCGTCTGAGCGCGATCCGGGATTGACGAGCGAGCAGACGCTCGTCGGACCAGGAGGCTACGCTCGCGGCGCTGAGAATCTCAGAGTCGAGCGCATCGCCCTCGCCCACGACGGGCGGATCGACTGCGACGGCCAGGACCACACGGACTCCAAGATCGGGATCGAGATCCCCGGCACACTCGAAACTTTATTCGAATGTCACGCCGTTGTCAAGGCCGACCGCGAAGCGACCGATCGCACTCAGATCGTGCCGGAGGCCTCCGCGGCGCGACGCTGACCCTCGGCCCTGGTCTCGGCGAGCTCACGCTGCCAGGCGGTGTGCGCCTCGGCATTGCGCTCGCGCAGCCGCCGACCCCGACGGGACAGGATGGCGCCCGTCCAGAGGGCGACCTCGCGAGCCAGGAGCGCCGCGACGAGGATGAAGGGGTTGAGCAGTTCCCCGCGGAACCGGGCGGCCGCCTCCGCCGGCGTGTTCTGCACGATGCCGGTCGTCAGGAGCCCGAGACCGATCGTGCCGAAGTAGACGACGAGGCCCACGAAGATGCTGCCGACGATGTGCGCCCACCAGTTGGCGCGGTTGACCACGAGCACGACGAGCACGAAACCGACCACGAAGAACAGCGCCGGCACGTAGAACTGGGGGCGGGTGAGGAAGGCGAAGCCGAATGGTGCACCGTTGGCGACTCCGAGCACGGCGGTCCCGAGCGCGAGGAGCGCCGCGAACACGACGGCGGCCGCGATCGCGAGGCCCGACCCGAGGCCGCGGTTGCCGAGCTTGCGCGGTGCGGCAGGGGTGGTGACGTAGATGACCTCCCGCGCGGGCGCTGCCACCGGCGCCTCTGCCGCGGGCGGTTCGACCTCCGCGACGATGACCTCCTCGGCATCGGTGACCGGCCGGGCGACGACCTCGGGTCCGGCCGTGGAACGACGGGACTGCTTCGGCTGCGGTGTGCTGGTCTCGTCCGTCATTGCCTGCTCCCTCGGTGACCGTCCCCGCGCGCGGAGATCGGTCACACTCTAGCGCGGGGGTCTGCGCGGCGTCACGGGGTCGGCGAGGGGCTCGGCGTCGGAACGCCGGTCGACGTCGGGGTCGGCGTCGGGGTCGGCGTGGCGATGGGCTCCGGCTCGG
>JBAQPI010000225.1:0-8090 GCA_049305635.1 Rhodoglobus sp.
CTCGCGGACGCGGGACTCGCGGACGCGGGAGTCGCGGACGCGGAAGTCGCGGACGCGGAAGTCGCGGACGCGGGACTCGCAGACGCGGGACTCGCAGACAGCGTGCGGCGGGCCGACGACGCTGTACCTGCGGACCGACCAGCGCCGCACCTCGGTTCTGTTTCAATTGACCCATGCCCCTCGACCTCGTCGTGCACGCGAGCTCCGCCCTCATCGGCGGGGCGTTCCGCGAGGCCTGGATCGGGGTGCGCGACGGGCGGATCGCCGAGATCGCCGACGCGCCCCTCGACGGCCCGACGCTTGAGCTCGCCGAGGACGAGGTGCTCATCCCCGGCATCGTGGACACGCACGTGCACGTCAACGAACCGGGCCGCACCGAGTGGGAAGGCTTCGCCTCCGCGACCCGTGCCGCAGCCGCGGGAGGCGTGACGACGATCGTCGACATGCCGCTCAACAGCATCCCCGCGACGACGACGGTCGGGGCGCTCGAGGCGAAGCGCGCCGTCGCCGCCGTGAGCGTCGACACGGGGTTCTGGGGCGGCGCGGTGCCGCAGAACCTCGGGTCGCTGCGGCCGCTGCACGAGGCCGGCGTGTTCGGCTTCAAGGCCTTCCTCGCCCCGAGCGGCGTGCCCGAGTTCGACCACCTCGACGCCGCACAGCTCGAGCGCGCGCTCGAGGAGATCGCCGGGCTCGGCAGCCTGCTCGTCGTGCACGCCGAGGATCCCGGCGTGCTCGACGCGCACGCCGGTCACGGCGGCGCCGACTACCGCGCCTTCGTGCAGTCCCGGCCCGATGAGGCGGAGGTCACCGCGATCGAACGCGTCATCGCGGGGGTGCGGCGCACGGGCGCACGGGCGCACATCCTGCACCTCTCGAGCGCCGCGGCGCTGCCCGCGCTGCGCGCCGCCCGCGCGGAGGGGCTGCCGATCACGGTCGAGACCTGCCCGCACTACCTCACGATCGCGCAGCAGCAGATCGCGGACGGGGCGACCCAGTTCAAGTGCTGCCCGCCGATCCGGGATGATGCCAACCGCGATGCGCTGTGGCGCGCGCTCCTGGACGGCGACATCGACCTCGTCGTCACCGACCACTCCCCCGCGACCGTCGCACTCAAGACCGCGGGCGAGGGCGACTTCCAGCTCGCGTGGGGCGGCATCGCCGGGCTGCAGACCGGGTTCAGCGCGGTGTGGACGGAGGCGTCGCGCCGCGGCATCCCGCTCGACACCGTCGTGGGGTGGATGTCGCGGGGGCCCGCCGATCTCGTCGGCCTCGGCCAGAAGGGGCGCATCGCCGTGGGCGCAGACGCCGACCTCGTCGCCTTCGCGCCGGAGGAGACCTTCACCGTGCACGCCGAGGCGCTCCTGCACAGGAACCCGATCTCGGCCTACGAGGGCCGCGAGCTGCGCGGGGTGGCTCGCCGGGTGTGGCTGCGCGGCGAAGCACCGGGATCGGGTCGCCTCCTCACCCTGTGATCCTCGATCGCTTTTCAGGTTCGGTTGGGCGTTGGTTGGATTATCCAACTAACGATGACCTGAGCCTGAAAAGCGATCGAAACAAAGGGGTGGCAGGATCGCAGCATGGGCATCATCCTCGGCGACAACCAGTACGGCAAGGCTGAGAATCGCGTCGTGCGCATCGTGCGCGACACGCCTCGGCACGAGATCCGCGACCTCAACGTCACGACCGCGATGCGGGGGCCCTTCGATCCGGCCTACCTCACGGGCGACCAGTCCAACGTGCTGCCGACGGACACGCAGAAGAACACGGCCTTCGCCTACGCGAAGTCGTTCGGCATCCCCACGATCGAGGAGTACGGGCTCGCACTCGCCCGCCACTTCGTGCACGACGTCGCGCCCATCGACGGCGCGCGCATCGAGATCGAGGAGTTCGCCTGGGAGCGCGTGACGATCGACGGGGCCGAGCACGACCACACCTGGGTGCGGCGCGGGCAGGAGACGCGCACCGCGGCGATCACGGTCGACGCCTCCGGTGAGCACGTCGTGGGCGGGTTCAAGGATCTCGTGATCCTCAAGTCCACCGGCAGCGAGTTCGCCGGCTTCCTCAAGGACGAGTACACGACCCTGCCGGAGACCCACGACCGCGTCATGGCGACCTCCCTCGTCGCGCGCTGGCGCTTCGGCACCACCGAGGTGGACTGGGATGCCGTCTACCCGCGCGTGAAGGCGATCATGGTGCGCGAGTTCGCGACCCTGCAGTCCCTCGCCCTGCAGCAGACGCTCTGGCACATGGGCCGCGCCGTGCTCGAGGAGTTCCCGGAGATCGTCGAGGTGCGCCTCGCCGCACCCAACAAGCACCACTTCGTCGTCGACCTCGCGCCCTTCGGGCTCGAGAACCCCGGGGAGGTGTTCATCGCCGCCGACCGCCCGTACGGACTCATCGAGGCGCAGGTGCTGAGGGATGACGCCCCGCCCGCCGGCGACGCCTGGCGGTTCTCGGCGGGGCTCGCGTGACCACGGGTGCCGCAGCGCCCACCGACGAGGCGTGGCTCGCCCGCGCGATCGAGCTGGCGACCGCGAACGTCGCCGACGGCGGCGGCCCGTTCGGGGCCGTGATCGTGCGCGACGGCGTGCTGCTCGCCGAGGGCCAGAACCGCGTCACGCGCGACAACGACCCCACGGCGCACGCGGAGGTCGTCGCGATCAGGCGGGCGTGCGCATCCATCGGCGACTTCTCGCTCGCCGGCGCGATGCTCTACACCTCGTGCGAACCCTGCCCGCTCTGCCTTGCGGCGGCGCTGTGGGCGCGCATCGATCGCGTCGTGTACGCGGCGGACCGGGATGACGCGGCCCGCGGCGGTTTCGACGACCGCGAGTTCTACGAGCTCTTCGCCCGCGACCGGGCGAACTGGCCGGTCACCATCGAGGCCGTGCGACCGGACGACGCGGCCGCCCCCTTCCAGGCCTGGCTCGCGAACGAGGCGCGCACAAAGTACTGAGGCCCGCGCGGCCTCAACTGCCCCGATACGTCGAGTACGCGAACGGCGAGAGCAGCAGGGGCACGTGGTAGTGCGCCGTGGTCTCGGCGATGACGAAGGAGACCACGACCCGGGGGTAGAAGGTCGCGCGGCCCGCGGCGGCGAAGTACGGCCCGGTCGCGAATTCGAGCTGGTAGTCGCCGGCCGGAAGCGCGTCCGGGCCGAGGTCCGTGATCCGGCCGTCGGCGTCGGTGACCCCGACGGCGACGATGTCCCCGCTCGGCCCGCCGAGCGCGACCGAGATGCCCTGCGCGGGCCGGCCGAGCGCGGCATCCAGCACGTGGGTGGTGACGTGGCTCATGGGCTGTCCTCTCCGAAGAGCTTCTCGAGCCGCAGCAGCGCGATGTCGCGCAACTGCTCGCCGACGATCACGAGGTCGGTGGCGTCATCCAGTTCGAGCCGGCGGCGCAGCTCGTCGAGGATCTCGGCGCGGCTGCGACCGGCGGCCCTGATGATGAAGATGCGGCCGAACCTCGCCTCGTAGGCGGCGTTGCCCGCGGCGAGCTCCTCGGCGAGTTCGGTCGAGTCGCCCTGCTCGGCGCGGCTCAGCGCGGCGCCGGCGCCTTCGCCCGTCGGTCGCTCGCCGATCCGGGGATGGTGCGCCATCGCCTCCGCGATCTCCTCCGCCGAGAGCGGGGTCGCCTCCGTGTACGCGACGAGCAGCAACTGCTGCAGGTCGTCGAAGGGGGCGCGGGACGCGACGTCGTGCACCCAGCGCCGCACGCCGAGCGCCGTGGTGAGGCGTTCGACGAGTGTTGCGCGGGGGACGTCGATCATCGGTATAACAGTAGCGATGGATGTCACCGGGATCGTGCTCGCGGCGGGAGCCGGCTCCCGCGCGGGCGGGCCGAAGTCGCTCTCACGCCGCCCGGACGGCACGAGCTGGATCGCGGCGTCGTGCGCGGCGCTGATGGCGGGCGGCTGCGCCCGCGTGATCGTCGTGCTGGGGGCAGCGGCCGGGCTCGCGCGTGACCTGGTTCCGGAGTCCGCGGAGATCGTGGTGGCGGACGACTGGGGGAACGGGATGTCGGCGTCGCTGCGCGCGGGGCTGGCCGCGGCATCCGGCGACGCGGTGCTCGTCACGCTCGTCGACCTGCCCACGCTGCCGCCGGTCGTCGTCGAGCGCGTGCTCGCCACCGGCGGACTCGCCCAGGCGGTGTTCGGGGGACGCCCGGGGCACCCCGTGCTCATCCCGGCGGCGCACTGGGCCGCCGTCGCCGATTCGCTGCACGGCGATCGTGGCGCGCGCGCATACCTTCTCGCGCACGGCGTGACCGAGGTGGAGTGCGGCGAGCTCTGGGACGGGATGGACTTCGACGGTCCCTGACCCTTGACGGCGCGACGGCGCCAGCTTCCCGTTCGAGGCGTTCCGGCGCGTGAAGCCCTGGTCGGTGCTCGCGCCGCGCGGCCCGCTCGCGCCGCTGGCCTACCTCGGGGTGTTCGGCGATCGCGGCATGAGCTGTCGCTGCCGAAGTCCGCCGGCGCGGCGCGGATCCGGGACGCGATCGGGCAACTGCTGGCCTCCGAGCAGCACCGCTCTGCGGCGCGCGGACTCGGCGCCGAGATCCGGGCGCGACGAGGCGCGCACCTCGCCGCCGCGACCCTGCTTCCGACGAAGGCTCCCGTCGAGTAGTGCCGCGCCCCTAGAGTGGGGACAATTCCCTACGTTTGGAGCCCCATGGTCGCCATCTCCCGTTCACGCCGCGCTGCGGCGGGCATCGCCCTCATCGTCGCGGGCGCGCTCTTCCTCATCGCCGTACTGCTGCCCCTCGTCGGCGTCTCCGTGCCGTGGTTCGGTGTGCTCGCCGCGCTCGCCATGGCGGTCGCCCTCGTGATCCTCGCCCTCGGCGCGGTCAACAACAAGGTCGCGATGATCGCGCTGTTCGCGGGAGCCCTCGGCTGGCTGCTGCTCGCGATCGCCGGCTTCGGCTTCGGCCTGCCCGCCGGCGTCGTGACGTTCGGCGCGGTTCTGGCCGCGCTCGGCACGCTCATCGGTGCGATCGTGCTGCTCGTGGGACGCGAGATCGGCCAGAACTCCGCGACCGCCTTCGTCATCGCCGCGATCCTCGCCGTGATCTATCTGCTCGGTGTGCTCGGCGTCTTCGCGCTCGGTGCCGTCGGTACCTTCGTCGTGGCGTTGCTGGGCATCGCACTCATCTTCACGGGCGTGCTGTTCCGTCGCCCGGACCGCCGCCGGTAGAGCGAGCGCGCCCCCGCCGCGCGCCCACGGCTAGCGGGCGGCTGCGAGGTGGCGCACGGCGGCCTCGTAGGCGTCGAGGGCCGCCGCGACATCCGACTTCCTGACCGCCTCGTCGGGATGATGGCTTACCCCGCCCTTGCACCGCAGGAACAGCATCGCGACCGGAGTCACGGCCGAAACGGCCATGCCGTCGTGGCCGGCCCGGCTCCAGAATGCGAGGGGTTCATCGTCGCCGGTGGCGCGGATGCCCGCCTCGACCGCCGACCGCAGGTCCAGGTCGCACACGGTCGCGTCCGCCCGGTAGAGCTCGCGGTGGTGGAAGCCGAGGCCGCGTCGCCCGGCGATCGCCCTGGCCTCGTCGAAGATCTCGCCGATCGCCCGGTCGCGGTCCTCGTCGAACTCGGCCCGCAGGTCGAGGCTGAACTCGACGCGCCCCGGGATGACATTGACGCCGCCCGGCTGGGCCTCGATGCGCCCGACGGTGCCGAGCACGCCGCGCTGCTTCGAGATCCGCTCGATCGCGACGACGACCTCGCTGGCGCCGACGAGAGCGTCCTTGCGGTGCTCGAACCTCGCGCCGCCCGCGTGGCCGGCCTTGCCGGTCATCTCGAGCTCGAAGCGGCGGGCGCCCGCGATGCTCGTGACGACCGCGAGTCGCCGGTCCGCGTCCTCGAGGATGGGGCCCTGCTCGATGTGCGCCTCGAGGTAGCCGATGAGATCCTCGGGCTGACGGTAGGCGCCGGGCAGGCGCGCGGGGTCGAGGCCGAAGTCCTGGAACGCCTCGAAGAGCGTGATGCCGCGCTCGTCCTCGAGGTTCCACCACTCGTCGCGCCAGGTGCCGGCGAGGGCACGACTGCCGAGCAGGGCGTTGCCGAAGCGCGTGCCCTCCTCGTCGCTGAAGGCGACGACCTCGAGTGCGAACGGCAGGGTCTCCGACCGCAGCCGCGCGGCGACGGCGATCGCGAGCAGCACGCCGAGCATCCCGTCGTAACGTCCCGCGTCCGGCACGGTGTCGATGTGGGATCCGAGCAGCAGGGCGGGCAGGCCGGGTTCGCGGCCCTCGCGGCGTCCGCACTGGTTGCCCGCGGCATCCTGCCAGGTGGAGAGCCCCGCCTCGGCCATCCAGCCGGCGACCATGTCGTTGGCGGCGCGGTGCTCTTCGGAGAGGTGCACGCGGGTGAGGTGCTCGGGCGAGGACGAGATCGTGGCGAGGTCGTCGCAGCGCTCGAGAATCAGGTCAGCGTCCATACCAGTCCAGCGCCGCCCCGACCCCGCTGCCCGCGGTCACGGTCGCCCCGCCGCGGCGCAGCACCTGCTCGAGCGCGGCGAGCGTCGTGAGCACCGCATCACGGCGCGCGTTGTAGCCCATCGTGCCGATGCGCCACACCTTCCCGGCGAGCGGCCCGAAGGAGGTGCCGATCTCGATGCCGTAGTCGCCGAGCATGGCCGCGCGGGCGCCGTCACCGTCGATGCCATCCGGGATGTGCACCCCGACGACGTTGTTCATGCGCACCGACTGGTCGCCGAACAGCTCCAGCCCCATCGCCTTCAGACCCTCGACCATCGCGGTGCCGTGCAGGCGGTGCCGCTCGACGGCGTTGCCCATGCCCTCATCGACGAGCAGCCGGGCGCACTCGCGCGCCGCGTAAAGCATGCTCGTGGCCTCGGTGTGGTGGTTGAGGCGCTTGGGCCCCCAGTAGTCGAGGATCTGGCTGAGGTCGAAGTAGTTGCTGCGGATCGGGGTGGATGACACGGCATCCCCCTCACCGCGGATGCCCGCCTCCACCGACTTCCGCGCGTTGACCACCTCGACGGCCCGCGCCGAGAGCGTGATCGGGGAGCTGCCGGAGGGGCCCGCAAGGCACTTCTGCAGCCCGCCCGTCACCGCGTCGAGACCCCAGCCGTCGGCCTCGAAGTCGTTGCCGGCGAGGGACGCGGTGACGTCGGTGTAGAACAGCGCGCCGTGCCTCGCGGCGAGGGCCCCGAGCTCCTCGAGGGGCTGCGCGAGCGTCGTGGAGGTGTCGCCGTGCACGATCGCGAGCAGCTTCGGGCGGTGCTTCTTGAGGGCGTCCTCGATCTCCGCGGGCGTGAAGACGGTGCCCCATTCGCGCTCGATGACGCGCACGTCCGCCTGGCAGCGCTCGGCGATCTCGCGCAGCAGGTGGCCGAAGCGTCCGAACACCGGCACGAGCACGACATCCCCGGGCTCGATGAGGCTCACGAAAGCGGCCTCGATGCCGGCGCGGGAGGTGCCGTCGACCAGCAGGGTCGCCTCGTTCTTCGTGCGGAACACGCCGCGGTAGAGCTCCATCGTCTCGTTCATGGTCGCGGTCATGTAGGGGTCGTACTGGCCGACGAGGTGCGTCGACATCGCGCGCAGCACGCGCGGGTCGGCGTTGATCGGGCCCGGACCCATGAGCAGGCGGGCGGGCGGGTTGATCGGCTCGGACATGCCCTTATCGTACGGATGTCGCGTTCCGGGCGTGTTTCACGGGCCCTCGTCCCTCGCCCGCGCTTCGCCGTTCAGGACTCGATGCCCGACACGCCGAGGACGCGAGGCGACACTCCGCCAGACGGCACAGAAGTCCTGAACCGCGAACCGCGAACCGCGAACGGTGGCGGGCCGGTGCCGGTGGCGGGCCGGTGCCGGTGGAGGGCCGGTGCCGGTGGCGGCACGGCTCAGCCCGCGAGGGACTCGGCGAGGTCGATGAGGGCGAGGTCGCTCCCGCGCGGCCCCACGAGGCACACCCCGACCGGCGCCTCGAGCAGGGCGCCCGGCTGCGGCACGCTCAGCAGCGGGATGCTCAGCGCAGGCCGCCCGGTGAGCCCGGCGATGCACGTCAGCCGCAGGGTGCCCTGCCGGATGCGCTCGATGAGCTCGGCGTCCGCCAGCAC
>JBAQPI010000226.1:0-2490 GCA_049305635.1 Rhodoglobus sp.
TCGACTCGTCCCACCGCGACGACATCTACACCGACTTCAAGGACACGGCGGGGGAGTCGGCGATCATCGAGATTCGCAAGGTCGCCGTGGGCGTGGACCGGGCGCGGTTCCGCGACAAGGCCCTCGCCTTCCTGCGCGAGCACGAGAACGACCTTGCCGTGAACAAGCTGCGCCGCGGTCTGCCGCTGGCTACGGGCGACCTGGAGCAGCTCGAGAACATCATGATCGAGAACGGCCTCGACGCGACCGCGGTTCGGGATGCCGCGACCGCCGCCCACGGGCTCGGACTGTTCGTGCGATCCCTCGTCGGCCTCGATCGCGCCGCCGCGACGGACGCGCTCTCGAGCTTCACGGCCGGAACCACGCTCACTGCCAACCAGCAGATCTTCGTCGGGCATGTCGTCGAGCAGCTCACTCAGCGCGGCATCGTCGAGCCCGAACTGCTGTTCTCCGCGCCCTTCACGGATGTCGCGCCGACCGGCCCCGTCGCGCTGTTCGGGGATGCGAAGGCGAACGAGCTCGTCGCGGTGCTGCGGCGGATTCGAGAGACGGCGGAGGCGGGGTAGCTCCCCTCTGCTAAACTCGCAAGGTTGCCGTCAAACGGCCGCGGACAAAGAGAGCTCGGGCATCCTGCCACGGGCGCCGCGCAACGAGGAGAAAGGGGATCACTTCTATGGCTCTTGAAGCCGAAGTCAAGAAGGCGATCATCGACGAGTACGCTACCCACCCCGGTGACACAGGTTCCCCTGAGGTCCAGGTCGCGATGCTCACCCAGCGCATCAAGGACCTGACCGAGCACCTCAAGGAGCACAAGCACGACCACCACTCGCGTCGTGGCCTGCTGCTGCTGGTCGGCCAGCGCCGCCGCCTGCTGGGGTACCTGCAGGACATCGATATCGGGCGTTACCGCTCGCTGATCGAGCGTCTGGGTCTGCGCCGCTAACGCGATCGTTCCGACGAAGCGCAGCTTCGTCGGCACCGGTGTCCCGGAATCGCTGTCGCGCCGAAATGACGGAGTTCCGGCGGCATGGCCCGCTGTTCATGCGCGGCTGTGCTCCGTATTCAGCGGAGCTCCGTCATTTCGGAAGGCGGGAGTGCGAGAGGGCCGCCCGCGTGGGCTTGCTTCCATGACCGCAAGTCCAGCATCCTCACGATCCTCGGCGTCATCGTCGCCGTCGTGATCGCGTGGTTCCTCGTGGATGTCGCAAGCTGCCGCGGGCGTGCTCGGGGTCGTGGACGGGCTCTACCGACCCGACGTGCGCCACGCCGCGATCGTGGTCGAGCAGCGCGAGCAGCCGCCCGCGCCGGCGCCGCTGCCGGGTGAGAGGCCGTAGCGCCGCGGCATCCGCAGCGCTGTGCTTCGAGATGGTGGAGCGGAAGCCTAGAGCGGTAGTCGCAGCGGCACCGAGCCGACCGGCGTGATGCTCGTGAGGGTCGCGAAGCCCTCCGCGAGCAGCGCGGCGTCGCTGCCCGGCTCCGGGGTGTTCGGGAGGTCCTCGACGGCGAGCGTCACGTGGTGCTCGTCCTCGTGCTCCATGGTCGTCTGCACGATGCCGAACGGCGCGAGGTGCGCCTCCCGGAGTTCCGCGGGCCGCGCCAGGTTGGGCACGTTGAGGTTGAAGACCGTGCCGGTGGGCATCTGGAGCAGCATCGGAAGCACGAGGCGAGTGACGGCGGCCGCGGCATCCCACTCGTAGGTCACGGGGGAGATGCCCACATCGAGCGACACGGCGAGCGCCCGGGCGCCGTTGAGCCCGCCCGTGAGCGCCGCCCCGACCGTGCCCGAATGCAGGATGGCCCGGCCCACGTTCGCGCCGTGGTTGATGCCCGAGAGCACGAGGTCCGGTACCGGGCCGAACGCGCCGTGCGCCGCGATGAGGGCGATCAGCCCGGGAGCGCCGTGCACGGCGCACGACGGGATCGCCTCGAGCCCTTCGAGCTCTCGGCGCTCGATGCGGATGCGGCCGTCCTCCTCGGACGCGACGATCGACGCCGAGGATCCCGAGGACTGCTGTCGGGGGGCGGCGATGATCACCTCGAAGCCGGCATCCACGGCCGCCGTGGCGAGCGCGCACAGCCCCGCCGAGCCCATCCCGTCGTCGTTGGTGACGAGCACCGTCGTCACTGCTCCTGCACCTTCGCGGCGAGCTCGTCGAGGCTGATCGACTGCGTTATGGAGGTCACGGGCTCATCGATGTCATGCACTTTCACGAGCTCGCGCAGCTTCGCGATGGTGTGCGGGTCTCCCGTTCCCAGGCCGTGACGGGTGACGTTGAGCGCGCCGGCGGCGGCCCCGAGCGCCACGGCGTCGCGGAGGTCGTCGCCTGCGGCGAGCGCGGCGGCGATGCCCGCGGTGAGCGAGTCACCGGCACCGGCGGTGTCGGTGACCTCGAGCGTGGGGGTCGTGACCTCCCAGACGGAATCGGAGGTCATCACGAGCGAGGGTTCATCCGAGCGGGTGACGATGACGGCGTCCGCGCCCTCCTGCCT
>JBAQPI010000227.1:0-7057 GCA_049305635.1 Rhodoglobus sp.
GATGCGACGGTGAGGCCGCGTCTGATGCTGTGTCTCATGCTGTTCCTTTCGTGATGGATGGAGCGGGGGTGCTGCGGGTGCCGGTCAGGCCGGCGTTCGCCTCGACACGAGCCGCTCGAGCAGCGACGTGACGAGGAAGAGGACGAGGCCGATGGCGATGCCGCCGGCGACGTAGGCGAAGGCGAGCGCGGCCCTGCCGGACTTGGCGTAGCTCGCGATCGCGGTGCCGATGCCGTCCGCCGGTCCGCCGAAGTACTCGGCGACGAGGGCCGCGATCACGGCGACCGAGCTCGCGATGCGCAGTCCGGTCATGAGGTACGGCAGCGCGGTGGGCAGGGTCAGCACCCGGAACGTCTGCACCCCGGTCGCCGCGGAGGCGCGCATCAGGTCGCGGTGCACGGGACGCGTCTGTCGCAGTCCGCGCAGCACGTTGACGAACACCGGCACGAACGCGGCGATCGCCGCCACGGACTGCCGCCCGAACTGGCTCGAGGCCCCGAACATGGTGTTGAGGATCGGGGTGATCGCGACGATCGGGATGACCGCGATGGCCGCGACGAGCGGGGCGAGCATGCCGTCGACGGGCCGGGATGCCGCGGCGACCGCCGCGAGGACGATCGCGACGACCGTCCCGACCGCCAACCCGATGAGGGCGTTGCCGGCGGTGACGCCCATGTCCTCGCCGATGATGTCGGCGTGCAGCATGATCTCGTTCACGACCGCGACGGGACTGGGGAGGGCGCGCGGCGCGATCCGCAGCACGTCGACCACGAGCACCCACAGGGCGAGGATGAGCGCGCCGACCACCACCGGCGCGACGACCTTCACCCAGGCCGGTGCCGGGCTTTGCGCGCTGTTGAGAGTCATCGTTCGTTCGCCCGTTCGACCGGGCCGCCGTGCAGGGCCTCGCGCACAGCGGTCACGCGCTCGAAATACGCCGGTGACTCGCGCAGGGCCTCGTCGCGCTCCCCCAGGTCCGTCGGCAGGACCGCCGTGATGCGGCCCGGCCGAGGGCTCATCACCACGACGCGGTCCGAGAGGAACACCGCCTCGGGGATCGAGTGCGTGACGAAGACGACCGCGGCGCCGGTCTCCCCCGCGATCCGTGCGAGCTCGCTCTGCAGGTACTCGCGGGTCATCTCGTCGAGGGCGCCGAACGGTTCGTCCATGAGCAGCAGGCGCGGTTGCTCCGCGAGCGCGCGGGCGATCGCGACGCGCTGCTGCATGCCGCCGGAGAGCTGGTCGGGGAAGCGGTCCACGAAGTCGGACAGGCCGACGAGTTCGGCCAGCTCGGTCACCCGAGCCGCGCGCTCGGCGCGGCCCATCCCGTGCAGGGCGAGCGGCAGCTCGATGTTGCCTGCGACGGTGCGCCATTCCAGCAGGCCGGCCTGCTGGAATGCGATGCCGTAGTCCTGGTCGATACGCGCGCGGGCGGCGGTCTTGCCGAAGATCTCGAGTTCGCCGGACGAGGTCGGGTCGAGGTCGGCGATGAGGCGCAGCAGCGTCGACTTGCCGCAACCCGAGGGGCCGATGAGCGAGACGAACTCGCCTGCCGACACCGTCAGGTCGACGCGGTCGAGGGCGACGACGTCGCCGTCCTTCGCCGGGAAGACCTTGCCGACGCCGACAGCCCTCACCGCAACGCTCGTGGTGTCGATCACGCGGTCGCTTCTCCCCTGCGGTAGTTCTTCAAGCCGAGACCGAGCAGCGCGACCGAGCCCGCCGCGACGAGCCCGAGCGCGATCGATCCGAAGGTGGGGCCCCACGGCGCGGCGGGGTCGCTGGATCCCTGCCCTGCCAGCTGGATGAGCATCCTGCCGATGCCCCCGCGCATGCCGATGGAGACCTCCGCGACGACGGCGCCGACCACGGCATTGGCCGCCGCGAGACGCAGCGCCGGCAGCAGGAACGGCACCGCGGCGGGCAGCCGCAGACGGAACAGGGTCGCCCAGTACCCGACGGCGTAGCTGCGCATGAGATCGAGATGGATGCGGTCGGGCGCCTCGAGCCCGCGCAACACGCCGACCGCGACCGGGAAGAACGCGAGGTAGGAGGCGATCACGGCCACCGACAGCCACTGCGGCCACGGCGTGCCACCGCGGTCGATCTGCGTGCCGATGCTGGCCACAAGCGGCGCGAAGGCGATCAGCGGCACGGTCTGGCTGACTACGATCCACGGCAGCAGGCCCGATTCGACGAGGCGCCAGCGCTGCATCACGAGCCCGAGCAGCGCGCCGACCGCCACGCCGATCAGCCAGCCGGCCGCGGCGATGCCGAGCGTCGTGAGGGCCGCGGTGACCACGGGCACCACCAGTGGCGGGGTGTTCCCGCCACTGGCCGACTGGAACAGCCTCGCGACCATCTCCCAGAGGTGCGGCATCGCACGGTCGTGCGTGCGCGGCAGGATCATCACCCCCGACCCGGTCTCGCCCTCGATCGCCCCGACGACGAACCCCTCGGCCGGCCCGAGGAACTTGTAGAGCTCCCACGCCGCGAGCACTGCGAGCACGCCGATCACCCCCCAGGCGACGGCGGATCCCCGGCGCCTCATGCCTTGGCCGTGACCGTCTCGCGCAGGGCCGGGATCACGGTCTCGCCGTAGACCCGCAGGGTCTCCTCCTTGTTGTCGTGCTGGAGGTAGCCGGCGAACTGGTGCACACCGATCGACTTGAGCTCCTCGAGCTTGGCGATGTGGTCCTTCGCCGTGCCGAGCACGCAGAACCGGTCGACGATCTCGTCCGGCACGAAATCGACGTGGTCGTTGCCGGCCTTGCCGTGCGTGTTGTAGTCGTAGCCCTTGCGACCCTCGATGTAGTCGGTGAGTGCCTTGGGTATCCCGCCGTCCGTGCCGTACTTGGCCACGATGTCCGCGACGTGGTTGCCGACCATGCCGCCGAACCAGCGGCACTGGTTGCGCATGTGGTCCCAGTCCTCGCCGATGTAGTTCGGGGCGGCGACGCAGAACGTGATCGAGTCGGGGTCGCGGCCCGCCTTCTCGGCGGCCTCGCGCACGGTCTTGATCATCCACTTGGCGATGTCGACGTCGGCGAGCTGGAGGATGAAGCCGTCCCCGACCTCACCGGTGAGCTTGAGCGCGAGCGGGCCGTAGGCGGCCACCCACACCTCGAGCTCGCTGCCGACGCTCCACGGGAAGCGCAGGGTCGAACCGTGGTACTCCACCTCGCGGCTGTTGCCGAGTTCGCGGATGACGTGAACCGCCTCGCGCAGCTCCTTCAGCGTCGTGGGGCTGCCGTTGGTCACGCGCACCGCCGAGTCGCCGCGCCCGATGCCGACGACCGTGCGGTTGCCGTACATCTCATTGAGCGTCGCGAACACGGATGCCGTGACGGTCCAGTCGCGTGTGGCCGGGTTGGTCACGAAGGGGCCGACCTTGACCCGCCGAGTCTCCGCCAGGATCTGGCTGTAGATGACGTACGGCTCCTGCCACAGGATGTGCGAGTCGAACGTCCAGACGTGGCTGAAGCCGTACTGCTCGGCGAGCTTGGCGAGCGCGACGGTGCGACTGGCCGGCGGGTTGGTCTGCAGAACGACCCCGAAATCCATCAGTTCGATCCTAGACGAGGTACTGCGTGAGGCCGCGCTTGAGGTACTTGCCGTCGCCCTTGGCGCCGAGGTACTGGTTGCCGTCGATGACGATCTTGCCCCGGGAGAGCACGGTGTCGACGTGACCGTCGATCTCGAACCCCTCCCACGCCGAGTGGTCCATGTTCATGTGATGGGTCTCGACGCTGATCGACGTGTGACCCTTCGGGTCGTAGACGACGATGTCGGCGTCTGCGCCCGGCTGGATCACGCCCTTGCGTCCGTAGAGCCCGAACATGCGGGCCGGAGTCGTCGAGGTCAGCTCCACCCAGCGTTCGAGACTGATCTCCCCGCTCACCACGCCCTGGTACATGAGGTCCATGCGGTGCTCGAGCGAGCCGATGCCGTTCGGGATCTTGCGGAAGTCGCCGATGCCGAGGTCCTTCTGCCCCTTCATGCAGAACGGGCAGTGGTCGGTGGAGACCATCTGCAGGTCGTTGGTGCGCAGCGCCTGCCACATGGCGTCCTGGTGGCCCTCCTCTCGCGCGCGAAGCGGCGTCGAGCACACCCACTTGGCGCCCTCGAAGGCTCCCCACTGCGCACTCGACGCGCCGAGCTGCTCCTCGAGGGAGAGGTACAGATACTGCGGGCAGGTCTCGCCGAACACGTTCTGCCCCTTGTCGCGAGCCCACGCGAGCTGCTCGACGGCCTGCTTCGCGCTCACGTGCACGACGTAGAGCGGGGCGCCGGTGAGGTTGGCGAGCATGATCGAGCGGTGCGTCGCCTCCTCCTCCAACTGCCAGGCGCGCGCGAGGCCGTGGTAGTACGGGTCGGTCTTGCCTTGCGCGACGAGCTGCTCGGCGAGCACATCGATCGCGGGTCCGTTCTCGGCGTGCATCATCGTGAGCAGGCCGGTCTCGCCCGCCTTCTGCATGGCCTTGACGATCTGCGCGTCATCCGAGTAGAAGACGCCCGGGTATGCCATGAACAGCTTGTAGCTCGTGATGCCCTCGTCGACGAGCCTGCCCATCGCCTTGAGGGAGGCATCGTCGACGCCGCCGACGATCTGGTGAAAGCCGTAGTCGATCGCGCAGTTGCCCGCGGCCTTCTCGTGCCAGGTGGCGAGACCGTCCTCGAGCGGCTGGCCGGTGGTCTGCACGGCGAAGTCGATGACGCTCGTCGTGCCGCCCCAGGCCGCTGCCCGGGTGCCCGACTCGAAGGTGTCGGATGCCGCGGTGCCGCCGAACGGCAGCTCGAAGTGGGTGTGCGCGTCGATGCCGCCCGGGATGACGTACTTGCCCGCGGCGTCGATGACGTGATCCACCGAGGACGACAGGTTCGAGCCCAGCAACACGGACCCTGGGGCGAGAACACCGACGATCGTCTCGCCGTCGATGAGAACGTCGGCCTGTGAGCGGCCGGTGGCGGTGACGACGGTGCCACCGGTGATGAGGGTTGTAGCCATCGGTACTCCTTGGGTGATCGAACTCGCCGAGATCTACGGCTTGGGGATGGACGTGTAGGTCTCGGGGCGGCGGTCACGGTAGAACTGCCAGTCGTCGCGCATCTGCCTGACCAGATCCATGTCGAGGTCGCGGATGACGATCTCCTCGGACTCGCCGGAGCCCCGCTCGCCCACGAAGTCGCCGCGCGGGTCGATCACCTGGCTCGTGCCGTAGAAGTCGACGGCGAGGTCGCCGTACTCGTTGTCCTCCTTGCCGACGCGGTTGGGCTGCAGCACGAAATAGCCGTTCGCCACCGCCGCGGCCGGACCCTCCACCTCCCAGAGCCGGTTGCTCAGACCCGGCTTGGTCGCGTTCGGGTTGAAGACGATCTGGGCACCGTTCAGGCCGAGTTCGCGCCATCCCTCGGGAAAATGCCGGTCGTAGCAGATGTAGACCCCGATCGGGCCGACCGCGGTATTGAACACCGGGTAGCCGAGATTGCCCGGGCGGAAGTAGAACTTCTCCCAGAACTTGTCCAGATGCGGGATGTGGTGCTTGCGGTACTTGCCGAGGATCGTGCCGTCGGCATCCACCACGACCGCGGTGTTGTAGTACACCCCGGTCATCTCCTCCTCGTAGATGGGCAGGATCATCACGATGCCGAGTTCCTTGGCGAGCTTCGCGAAGCGCTGCACGATCGGGCCGTCGGCGGGCTCGGCGTAGGCGTAGTACTTCTTGTCTTCGGTGATGCCGAAGTAGGGGCCGTAGAAGAGCTCCTGAAAGCAGACGACCTGCGCACCGGCCTTGGCCGCATCCCGGGCGAACTGCTCGTGCTTGTCGAGCATCGACTCCTTGTCGCCGGTCCAGGTCGTCTGGGTGATTGCCGCGCGTACTACCGTCACGATGCCTCCTCGATGGTGCTTTTGTTATTCTTGAGCTTGAACATTTCCCGGACGTTACGGGGTGTGACAGCGGCGTAACAGCACCGTTCCCACTCGAAATCTACGGCGGAGTCGATGAAGTCGGTAGCCCTCGCGATCGAGGAACCCACCCCGCGCGGCATCGCGGCCACGATCGCGCGGCTCATCACGAGCGGCGATCTCGCCCCGGGAGACCGTCTGCCCACCGTGCGGGCGCTCGCCGCCGACCTCGGAGTGAGCCCGGCCACGGTGAGCAACGCCTGGCAGACCCTCGCCGGCGCGGGCCTCATCGTGAGCCGCGGACGCAGCGGCACGGTCGTGCGCTCACTGCCCCGGGAGTGGCTGCCGCAGCGCTACCGCGGGCTCGAGGGCGGCTCCGACGCGCGGCTCGACCTCTCCCGCGGCACCCCCGACCCCGCGCTGCTGCCGCCCCTCGGCCCGGCGATGACCGGGCTCTTCGACCGCGCGGGCACCGCGAGCTACCAGCTCAAGCCCGACATCCCCGAGCTCCACGATCTGCTGCGCACCACCTGGCCGGCGGCCGTCGAATCGCTGACGGTCACCAATGGCGCCCTCGACGCGATCGACCGCTCGCTCGCCGCGGTCACGCGGTTCGGCGACCGGATCGTCATCGAGAACCCCACGTTCCCGCCCTTCTTCGACCTGCTGGAGTCCTACGGCCTCGAGCCGCTGCCCGTCGAACTCGACGAGGAGGGCATGCGCCCCGAGCCCTTCGCCGCCGCCCTCCGGCACTCCCCCGCCGCCGTGCTGCTGCAGCCGCGGGCCCACAACCCGACCGGACGCTCGATGACGCCCGCGCGCGCGGAACGCCTCGCGCGGCTGCTCGACCGCACCCGCACGGCCGAGCACACGATCGTGATCGAGGACGACCACTCCGCTCTCATCAACTCCGCCCCCGCCGTGAGTCTTGCGACCTGGTCGCCGGAGCGCGTGCTGCACGTGCGCAGCTACTCGAAGTCGCACGGGCCCGACCTGCGGGTGGGCGCCCTCGGCGGGCCGCGGGCGATCATCGACCGCATCGTCGCGCGCCGCCTGCTCGGGCCGGGCTGGACGTCCCGGATGATCCAGGGGCTGCTGTTCGCGGTCCTCACCGATCCCGGCGCCGTCCGCCGCATCGAGGGGGCGCGC
>JBAQPI010000228.1:0-5255 GCA_049305635.1 Rhodoglobus sp.
GGTCGCGCAGGCTGGATGGGATGACCCCTCCGGTGTGGAGGCGGGGCTACGGGTTCGCGAGCTGCTCGCGAGCATCCCCTCCCTCGGCCCCACCCGCACCGAGCGGATCATGGCGCGGCTGGACATCTCGCCGCGCAAGCGCGTCGGCGGTCTCGGCGTGCGTCAGCGCGCTCGGCTGCGCGAGTGGCTGCGATCGCGCGCGAGCGGCAGCCACCGTCTCGTCGTGCTCGCCGGGCCGACCGCCGTCGGCAAGGGCAGCGTCTCCGGATACATCCGCGAGCACTATCCGGACGTGCTGCTCAGCGTGTCGGTGACGACGCGCACCCCGCGGCCCGGGGAGATCGACGGCGTGCACTACTGGTTCGTCTCCGACCAGGAGTTCGACCGCCGCATCGCCGCGGGGGAGCTGCTCGAGTGGGCGGTCGTGCACAACTCGTACCGCTACGGCACGCCTCGCCCGCCCATCGAGCAGGCCCTCGCGGCCGGACGGCGCGTGCTCCTGGAGATCGACCTGCAGGGCGCCAGGCAGGTGCGCAAGGCGATGCCGGACGCGCTCCTGGTGTTCCTGCTGCCCCCGACGTGGGAGGAGCTCGTGCGCCGGCTCACCGGTCGCGGCACCGAATCGGCGGAGGAACAGGCTCGGCGCCTCGACACCGCGCGCGTAGAACTGGCCGCCCAGGACGAGTTCGACGTGCGTGTCGTGAACACCGACGTCGGCGAAGCGGCCCGCGAAGTCGTAGAATTGATGGATGCGCCCATCGGCGCGACGACTTCTTCCCAAGCCTGAGGAGCATCACCATGGTCGACAAGCACTCCGGGATCATCGATCCTCCCATCGACGAGCTGCTCTCCAAGGTCGACTCGAAGTACCAGCTCGTGATCTTCGCCTCCAAGCGCGCCCGCCAGATCAACGACTACTACGCGGACCTGCACGAGGGATCCCTGTTCGACAACGTCGGCCCGCTCGTCGACTCGACGATCGACGACAAGCCGCTCTCGGTGGCGCTGCACGAGATCAACGAGGACAAGCTCGAGCTCAAGCGCCTGAGTTCGGAATAAGCGGAGCTCGGAATAAGCGGCGCAGCGAGCAGCCCATCCCCGCCGATGGCTCTCAACGTCGTCGTCGGCATCACCGGCGGCATCGCCGCCTACAAGGCAGTGAACGTCGTGCGCGCGCTCGTGCTCGCCGGCCACGATGTGCACGTCGTCGCCACCGAGAACGCGCTGCGGTTCGTCGGGCGACCCACGCTCGAGGCCATCAGCCGCAATCTCGTGCACGATGACCTCTACGAGGGCGTCGCCGAGGTGCGCCACGTGGCGATCGGCCGGGCCGCCGATCTCATCGTCGTGGCCCCGGCGACCGCGAACAGCATCGCGAAGCTCGCCGGCGGTTTCGCCGACGACCTGCTCGGCAACACCATCCTCGCGAGCACCGCGCCACTGGTGGTCGCCCCGGCGATGCATACCGAGATGTGGCGGAACCCTGCCACGGTCGCCAATGTCGCGACGCTTCGCGAGCGCGGCGTCACGATCGTCGGTCCCGCGGTCGGGCAGCTCACCGGCACGGATTCCGGTCCAGGTCGCATGGCCGAACCCGACGAGATCGTGGCCGCGGCGCTCGCGGTGGTCGGCCCGAGGGATCTCGTGGGCAGGCGCATCCTCGTCACCGCAGGCGGCACGCGCGAACCGCTCGATCCGGTGCGCTTCATCGGCAACCGTTCGAGCGGACGGCAGGGCGTTGCGATCGCCCTCGCCGCCGTCGCGAGAGGCGCCGACGTGACGCTGCTTGCAGCCAACCTCGAGATCGAGGCGCCTGCGGGCATGAGGGTCCACCACGTCGGCTCGACGCTCGAACTGGCTGAGGCGGCCGAGGCGGCGGCGCCGGACGCCGACGTCGTGATCATGGCGGCCGCCGTCGCCGACTACCGACCCGAGATCGTCGCCGAGGCGAAGATCAAGAAGGAGGCGCAGGGCGACACCCTCGACCTCCGCCTCGTGAAGAACCCCGACATCCTCAAGTCCCTCGCCGAACACCGGGTCGAGGGGCAGGTCTTCATCGGCTTCGCCGCGGAGACCGAACCGGATGACGCGAAGCTCCTGGAACTCGGGCGTGCCAAGATCGCGCGCAAGGGGGCCGACTATCTCGTCGTCAACAGGGTCGGCTGGAGCGAGGGTTTCGCCACCGCCGACAACACCGTCGTCGTCATCGATCGTCATGGAACGATCGTCGTGGAGGCGAGCGGCACGAAGCGGTCCGTCGCCGACCGTATCCTTGACGTGCTGACCGCCTAGTCAGTCGAACCGCACGAGACCCTGGAGCCCATCGGTATGAGCACCCCCCTGCGCCTCTTCACCTCCGAATCCGTCACCGAGGGGCACCCGGACAAGATCTGCGACCAGATCTCCGACAGCATCCTCGACGCGATGCTCGCCGAAGACCCGCAGGCCCGCGTCGCCGTCGAGACGCTCGTCACCACCGGGCTCGTGCATGTCGCGGGCGAGGTCACGACCTCGAGCTACGTCGACATCCCCTCGATCGTGCGCAAGCGCATCACCGACATCGGCTACACCTCCTCCGACGTCTGGTTCGACGGCCGTTCGTGCGGCGTGAGCATCTCGATCGGCGGCCAGTCTCCGGATATCGCGCAGGGCGTCGACTCCGCGATCGAGACGCGCGAGGGCACGAGCGAGGACGAGGGCGACCTGCAGGGCGCCGGTGACCAGGGCATCATGTTCGGCTACGCCACCACCGAGACCCCGGAGTTGATGCCGCTGCCGATCTGGCTCGCGCACCGCATGGCCGAGAGGCTCGCCGAGGTGCGGCACGCCGGCACGGTCGACTACCTCCGCCCCGACGGCAAGACCCAGGTGACCGTCGGCTACGAGGGCGCCGTGCCGCGCACCGTCGACACGGTCGTGCTCTCCACGCAGCACTCGACCACCGTGAGCAACGAGCAGTTGCGGGCCGAGGTCGAGGAGCTCGTGATCCGCCCGGTGCTCGCGCGCACCGACCTCGACATCCGCGATCTGAAGGTGCTCATCAACCCGACCGGTCGGTTCGAGATCGGCGGCCCGCAGGGCGACGCGGGATTGACCGGTCGCAAGATCATCGTCGACACCTACGGAGGCGCCTCGCGTCACGGCGGCGGCGCGTTCAGCGGCAAGGACCCGTCGAAGGTCGACCGCTCGGCCGCGTACGCGATGCGCTGGGTGGCCAAGAACGCGGTCGCCGCCGGCCTCGCCGACCGGCTCGAGGTGCAGGTCGCCTACGCCATCGGCAAGGCATCACCGGTCGGGCTGTACGTGGAGACCTTCGGCACCGGCCACGTGCCGGAGACGACCATCATCGATGCCATCCGCGAGGTGTTCGACCTGCGGCCCGGCGCGATCATCCGCGACCTCGACCTGCTGAGGCCGATCTACGCGTCGACGGCCACCTACGGCCACTTCGGTCGCGAGCTCCCCGACTTCACGTGGGAGCGCCGGGATCGCGTGGACGCCCTGCGCGCGGCGGCCCGCCTGTAACCGTGTCCACAGCATCCATCGCCCGGGTGCTCGTGGACTCACCGCTGCCGCAACTCGACCGGCTCTTCGACTACGCGATCCCGGAGGCCCTGCGCGAGACCGCGCTGCCCGGCGTCCGGGTGCGCGTGCCCCTGCGCTCCGCCGGCCGCATCGCTGACGGCTACCTCGTCGAGCTCGCCGAACCGAGCGCCGACTTCCACGGCGCCCTGAGCGAGCTGGACGCCGTCGTCTCGCCCATCCGGGTGCTCACCCGCGAGGTGTGGGCGCTCGCGCGCAAGGCGGCCGACCGGGCGGCGGGCTCCGCGAGCGACATCGTGCGGCTCGCGGTGCCGACGCGGCAGGTTCGCGTCGAGAAGGCGTTCCTCGCGAGCGCGTCCAACGCGCCTTTCACGGTCGTGGACCCGCCGGCGATCGAGTCCTACGGCGAAGGGGTCGTCGAGGGCGTCGTCGCCCGCTCCGAGCGCGCCGCCGTGGATGCCGTGCCGCTCGTGCGCGAGGTCGCCGAGGGCGAGTGGGTTGGCGCCTGGGCGGTCACGATGGCCTCGGCCGCGGCAACCGCGATCGCGGCGGGGCGCAGCGCGATCCTCGCGGTGCCCGACTATCGCGATCAGGAGCAGCTGCAGGCCGCCCTGCGCGCCGTGCTGCCGGCGCAGGCGATCGTGCGCCTCGACGCCCGCCAGTCAAACCCGGACCGGTACCGCGCGTTCCTGCGCTGCCTGGGGGATGCTCCGCTCGCGATCGTCGGCAACCGCTCCGTCGTCTACGCCCCGGCCGCCCGCCTCGGCCTCATCGCGGTGTGGGACGACGGCGACCCGCTGCACAGCGAGCCGCTCGCGCCCTACGTGCACGCGCGCGATGCCGCGCTCCTGCGACAGGAGCAGCAGGGTTGCGCGCTGCTCTTCCTCGGTCACGCGCGCAGCACCGAGGTCGAGCGGCTCGTGGAGATCGGCTGGCTGCAGTCGATCTCACCGGTGCCCCGGGTGCTGCCCAGAGTGGTGCCGACGGCGCAACAGGGCGGCGGGGACCGCCTCGCGGCGCAGGCGCGCATCCCGCCCTCGGCGTGGCGCACCGCCCGGGAGGCGCTCGAACACGGGCCTGTGCTGGTGCAGGTGGCGCGGCCCGGTTACGCGCCGCGCCTGGCCTGCGCGGACTGCGACCAGACCGCGCGGTGCGCGCGCTGCGAGGGGCCGCTCACGCAGAAGTCGGCCCGAGCCGTGCCATCCTGCGCGTGGTGCGGCGCCCTCGCGGTCGACTGGAGCTGCAGCAACTGCGAGGGCGTCCGGCTGCGGTTCGTCGGCATCGGTGCGACGCGCACGGCCGAGGACCTGGGCAGGGCCTTCCCGGGGGTGCGCGTGATCATCGCCGACGGCGAGCGCCCGATCCTGCAGGTCGGCCCGGAGCCCGCACTCGTGATCGCGACGCGCGGGGCCGAGCCGATCGCCGCTGGCGGGTACCGGGCGGTGCTCCTGCTCGACGGCGAGCGCATGGTCGCCCGCGAGAGCCTGCGGGTCGGCGAGGACTGCCTGCGCTGGTGGTCGAACGCGATCGCTCTCGCGGCGCCCCGGGCGACGACGGTGCTCGTCGGCGTGGGCGGTGCGCTCGCCTCCGCGCTGGTCACCTGGCACCAGTCCGAGTACGCCCGAACCGAGCTCGCCGACCGGCGGCGCCTGCGCTTCCCACCCGCCGTGCGCGTCGCGACCCTCACCGGCACCCTCGACGCGGTCCAGCGG
>JBAQPI010000229.1:0-4880 GCA_049305635.1 Rhodoglobus sp.
CCGAGCAGGTCGCTGCGCACATCGTGCTGCGCCTGGTCGAGCTCGTCGACGACGAGTTCCACCGAGCGGCCGAGGGCGGTGACGGTCTCGCCGAACCCCGCGATCACCGCGGGATCGTCCCAGCGCATGAGCTTGGGCCCCGCGACCGCGACCGAGGGCGCGACCTCGACCGCACCGAGCAGGGCCGACAGCGCGCCGGGGGCCGGGGCGTTGTCGTGGCCGAGCAGCCAGAGCCACTCGTCCGCGCCGGGGGACGCCGAGTCCGCCTGCAGGGCGTGGGCGACGGCGGCGCCGAAGGCGCGCCGGCCGGGGGTCGACACGAGTCCGGACGGTGCGGCCTGGCGCAGGAGCTCGGGCGTGGCATCCGACGATCCCGCATCGACCGGGATCACGCGGTCGGGTCGCCGGGTCTGCGCCGCGAGCGCGGCGAGGGTTCTCGGCAGGTACTTCGCCCCGTTCCGGGCGACGAGCACCGCGGTGACGGTCGGCTGCATGTCGGCTTCGAGCCTATGACCTACTGCACCGTTCCCCGCGGCACGACCCACTCGACCGGCTGGCCGGTCAGCCCGGCGATCAGGTCGAAGTCGCCGTCGTAGTGCAGCACGGTCAGCCCCTCTTCGAGCGCGCTGGCGGCAAGGATCACATCGGCGATCGACACGGCTCGATGGGTGCCGGCACGCACCAGCTGTTCCTGGATGACTCGCGCCCTGGCCTCAGCGCGCGGGGAGAGCTGGACGGGCGTGAGTTCCCGCAGCAGCTCCTGTATCTGCCGATAGCCGCCCGCCGAGCGCGACGAGTACCCCGCCTCCAACTCGGTGACGATCGAGACGCCCACCAGGCCGCGGGCGATCCTCGGGCTGAGGGCGGCAGCGACCGCCGGATTGCCGTACCGCGCGAGGGCCGAGTTGTCGAGGAGGTACCTGACCGCTACCGCCATGCCTGCCGCACGATCTCATCGTCGAGCACGTCCTTGGCGGCTTCCGCGAATCGCAGGCCGAGCCGGTGGACACGAGCCTCGCGTTCAGCCAGGTCGGTATCGACCAGGCTCTTGCGCAGCGCCGCCACCACGGTCTCGGTGATGCCCGAGGTGCCCAAGGCGGCCTTCGCGTCTTCGAGCAGGGCATCGTCGATCTCGATCAGTCGCTTGGTCACCGTCGCACCCCGTATATACTTCATCCGTCAGGTATATGTGAGCCCAGCCTACGATCCGGGTCCGCTCACCGCAAGCAGACCCGGTGAGGCACAGCCTCACCGGCGCGTAGCGCGCGATCGCGATGCGATCGCCCAAGCAAGCTACGCGCGCTTTCGCAGCTTGCGGCGCTCGCGCTCGGAGAGGCCGCCCCAGATGCCGAACCGCTCGTCGTTGGCGAGGGCGTAGTCGAGGCACTGCGCCTTGACCTCGCAGGAGGCGCAGATCTTCTTCGCGTCCCGCGTCGAGCCGCCCTTCTCAGGGAAGAAGGCCTCGGGATCGGTCTGCGCGCACAGGGAGTCGGATTGCCAGGCAAGGGGGTTCTCGCCCTCGTCGAGGCTCGGCTTGCGCACCCCCGGCACACCGAGGCGCACCGGGTCGATGAACCAGTCGTCCGGCACCCCCGTGCGATATCCGGTGTTCGCCATCCGTCTCTCCCCTCCGCGCGCGACCCGCGGCCCCGCGCGTTAGGGATAATTACACCGTTGTAGTTACCCCCGAGTCAAGTCGCAGATCATAAATGGCTCGACCGCTCCTTCAGGGTTGCAGCGCCCGGCGTGTTGCGACCCATTGGGACGAGACCATCGCACCGAGGTCGTGACGCATCCGCCAGTCGAGGTCACGGGCGGCGAGGTCGCCCGCGGCGACGATCCGGGCCGGGTCGCCGGGGCGGCGCGGGCCGATCTCGGGGGTGAACGGCATCCCCGTCACCTCGGCGACCGTGCGCATGATCTCGCCGACCGAGCTGCCCGTGCCGCTGCCGAGGTTGTAGGCGGGCTCGACGTGCTCCCCCGCTGCGAGGCGCTTCGCGGCGGCGACGTGCGAGAGCGCGAGGTCGGCGACGTGGATGTAGTCGCGCACGTTCGTGCCATCGGGCGTCGGGTAGTCGTCGCCGTTGATCCGCGGGGTGCGCCCCTCGACGAGCGCCGTGAAGACGAGCGGCAGGAGGTTGTGGGGGCTCGAGTCGTAGAGCGACTCGTCACCGGAGCCGACGACGTTGAAGTAGCGCAGCGAGGTATGGCGCAGGCCGACGGCGACTGCTTGGTCGGCGAGCAGCCACTCCCCGATGAGCTTTGACTCGCCGTATGGCGATTGCGGGTTCTTCGCGGTCTCCTCGGTCACGAGGTCCACGTCGGGCGTGCCGTAGACGGCTGCGCTCGAGGAGAAGACGATCGCGTCGACCTGGCGCTCCTGCATCGCCGCGAGCAGGGTCGCCGTGCCCGCGACGTTCTGACGATAGGTGTGCAGGGGCTCCCTGACCGAGACGCCCGCGTACTTGAACCCCGCGACGTGGATGACGCCCTCCACCCGGTGCCGTTCGAGCGTGCGCATCAGCAGGTCGCCGTCGAGGATCGAGCCGCGCACGAAGGGGATGCTCGACGGCACGAAGTCCTCGTGCCCGGTCGAGAGGTCGTCGAGCACCACGGGCGAGAGATCGGAGTCGAGCAGGGCGCGCACCACGTGCGCCCCGATGTAACCGGCACCGCCGGTGACGAGCCAGGTCATGCTGCAAAGGGTACCGGGCGTCTCGCGGACGTAAAGTCTCGAGATGCCGACGAGACGGTAGAATAGGAACAGGCTGATTGAGTGAGGGAGTGAGCATGACGAGCGCGATTCAGACCGCGACCACGTCAGCCGAGACCCTGCGCAAGCGGGTCGTCGAGGAGGCTCTGCACAGCGGCGAGATGGAGGGTCTGCACGTGGATCCGGCCACCCAGGCCGATGCGGCGGAGTATGTCGCGGGTCGCATCGACTCCGACGAGTTGGTGGCGCGCGCTCGAGCACGCTACGGCCTTGGCTGAGGTCGTCGACCCGTATCTCGATCCCGACACGGGACTGCTGCGCAACCTGGTCGGTGCACGGACACAGTCGGCGCTCGACGCAGCAGAAGGCGCGCTCGTGTTCGCTCGAGCGGTGCAGCTGGTCAACCACCCGGTTCGACCGACCGGGGATCTCGACGAGTTCCGTGCGATCCATCGTCACCTGTTCCAGGACGTCTACGATTGGGCAGGGAAGACTCGAACCGTCGACATCCGAAAGAACGTCGATGGTGCCGAGGTCTTCTTGCCGGTGTCGATGATCGACCGTGCAACCATGTTCGCCGCGGAGGAGTTGCGCCGGGACAACATGCTCAGCGGGATGAATCGCGACCAGTTCATCGACCGGCTCAGCTACCACTATGACCAGTGGAACTACGTCCACCCTTGGCGCGAGGGAAACGGCAGATGCCAGCGCGTGTTCTGGAGCCGCGTCGCCTCCGACGCGGGCTGGAATCTGGATTGGCGGCCGGTGCAGGGTGCGGTGAACGACGCCGCCTGCCGCGCAGCGGCCGAGCGCCGAGAATTCGCCCCGCTGCGCGTCATGTTCGACCAGGTCGTCTCACCACCCGACGCCACGGCCGAGGCCACCGCTCTGGTCGACCGGCTCGCGGTCGGTACCTGGCCGGGCACGCCGACGGCCGACGCCGCCCGCTCGAAACGTGACGTCGGTCCGGACTACGGGCGGGGCCGTTAGCGAGCACGTTCGATTGACGTCAGCTATATCGTATGTCGAAGGAGGATGCCGTGGTCTACCGCGCAAAGGCGGGCCGGCTCATCAGGGCCGCCCGCAACGACGTGGGCATGACGCAGGCGAAGCTCGCCCTCGCAGCAGGGATCCACCAGCCCACGGTGGCTGCCTACGAGTCAGGTCGGCGCATGCCGAGCGATGACACCCTGCGAAAGGTGCTGGCTGCGGCACGCCTTCGGCCGTCGATCGCACTCGCGGTCCTTGCCGACGAGATCAATGCCGCCGCCGCCGCGCATGGCATCTTCGACGTGCGCGTCTTCGGCTCGGTACTCCAGGGGCACGACACGGAACGAAGCGACATCGACCTGCTCGTCGCGGCCCGCGAGAACGTCTCGGTATTCGGCCTCGGGGCTTTCGTCGCGGACGTCCAGGATCTCACGGGATTCCCCGTGGACATCATTTCCGAAACACAGGCAAGGCAGCCTGAACTGGCGCACGTGGTGAACGAAGCGGTACCCCTGTGAACGGATGTCGAGCACCCAGGAGAGGGCGAACGGCGCTTCATCCCTCGCCTACGGCGGCCTCCCTCATATGTTCGAATGTTGGGCGCGGTCAAGTCGCGCGCCTGGTGGAAGAGTCGGATCAGATGTCGCGGGGGCCGAGCCAGAGGATGACCGCTCGCTCGCCGGCGTCGGTGCGCTCGATCTCCCAGACGATCACGTCCTCCTGCGCGCGACCGGGGATCACCACAGCCGTCAGGTATCCCGGCAGGGCGCCGGAGCGAATCGCGCGGTTACGGCCGGTGCCGTCACGGATGCTGTCCAGTGCCTTCTCATGCGCGGCCGAGCGCACCGGATCATGTTCGCGGTACTCCGCGCGGTTCTCCGCAGCGAGGCGGCGGAGCGCAAGCTTGGGCATGTAACAAGTGTACTAGGGCGCGATGTGACGATGGTACGGGTGTGCTGATGTTGTCAGAACGGCAGTATGGGCCTAAACTGGATCTAGCCCGATAGGGCCACCACATGACTCACACACACACGAACAACTGACTCACACGACTCAACGATGGAACGAAGAACGCGAGTGACACCATGACCACGATCGCTCAGCTCGACAGCCGCAAGCGGCTGAACCTTGCCCCCTACGCACCGGCCGACCTCTACATCGTCACCGCCGAGCCCAG
>JBAQPI010000230.1:0-30075 GCA_049305635.1 Rhodoglobus sp.
AATTCGAGCTCGCCGCCCGCCTGCGGGACGAGGTCTCCGACCTCAAGAAGGAGCTGCGGCAGATGGAGCAGGCGGGGCACCTGCGCTGACCGGCCCGTGGCACGCCGACGGTATCCTGATACCATGATGGTGACGATGGACAGGGCCGGGCGGATCGTCGTCCCGAAGGAGCTGCGTGAGGCGCTGGGCATGCCCGACGGGGGCCGGTTCGACGTCTCCTTGTACGGACGCGGTCTGCACCTGGAGCCAGGTGGTTGGTCTGCGCAGGTGATCGAGCGGGACGGGCATCTCGTGCTCACCTCCGATCACGTCGTGACCGACGACGAGGTCTTCGCGCTCATGGACGCGTTCCGGCGGTGACCTCGGCCCGGGTCGCCATCGACACCAGCGTGGCGATCCCGCTGCTGGTCGCCACGCATCCGGAGTACGCGCGCGTTCGCGATGCGACCGCCGAGTTCGTCCCGCTGCTCACCGGGCATTCCCTGGCCGAGACCTACGCCGTGCTGACCCGGCTTCCGGGCGGGGCGCACGGCCACCCGGACGACGTGGTCCGGGTCCTCGGCGCTGCGGTGACCTTCCTCGGCTGACCGCGGGGTGTCCTCCGCTCGCAGGTGGATGTCGGGGGCGCTCCGTACAATGTCTTGAGTGTCCATGGCCGCTGTGAACCCCTCCGAGGAGCTCGACGAGTCCAGCATGATCGCCGCGATCGGCGCACGCCCCTCCAGCCCGACCAGCACCCTGAGCGTGCGCGGGGCGCGCGTGCACAATCTGCGCAACGTCGACCTGGAGATCCCCCGGGACTCGCTCGTGGTCTTCACCGGGCTGTCCGGCTCCGGCAAGTCGAGCCTCGCCTTCGACACCATCTTCGCGGAGGGACAGCGCCGCTACGTCGAGTCGCTCTCGGCCTACGCGCGGCAGTTCCTCGGGCAGGTGGACCGGCCGGACGTGGACTTCATCGAGGGGCTCAGCCCTGCGGTCTCGATCGACCAGAAGTCCACCAACCGCAACCCGCGATCCACCGTCGGCACCATCACCGAGATCTACGACTACATGCGCCTGCTGTGGGCCCGCATCGGCGTGCCCCACTGCCCGGTCTGCGGCGAGCGGATCGAGAAGCAGACGGTGCAGCAGATCGCCGACCAGCTCATGACCCTCGAGAACGGCACGCGTTACCAGGTGGTGAGCCCCGTGATCTCGCAGAAGAAGGGCGAGTTCGTCGACCTCTTCAAGGAGCTCGCGGGCAGCGGATACTCGCGCGCGATCGTCGACGGCGAGCAGATCCAGCTCAGCGACCCGCCCACCCTCAAGAAGTCGTTCAAACACGACATCTCGGTCGTCGTCGACCGCCTCGTCGCCGGCGAGGACATCCTCACCCGGCTGACGGACTCGCTCGAGACGGCGCTGCGCCTCACGGACGGCATCGTCGCCATCAACTTCGTCGATGGCACGGGGGATGCCGCGTGGCGCACCTTCTCGGAGAAGCTGTCCTGCCCGAACGACCACCCCATCCAGCTCACCGAGATCGAGCCGCGCACGTTCTCGTTCAACGCGCCGTTCGGCGCCTGCCCGGAGTGCTCGGGACTCGGCACGCGGATGTCGGTGGATGCCGACCTGCTCATCGCGGACGACTCGGTCAGCATCGCCGACGGCGCGATCCTGCCCTGGACGAGCGCAGGCAAGGGACTCTTCAACTACTTCGAGAAGCTGCTCGACGGTCTCGCGCGCGACCTGGACTTCTCCCTCGACACCCCGTGGGGCGAGCTCCGCGACGACGTGAAAGAGGCGGTGCTGCGCGGCAACGACTTCCAAGTCACGGTCAAGTGGAAGAACCGTTACGGCCGCGAGATGAAGTACTCGACGGGCTTCGAGGGCGTCATCCCGTACATGGAGCGCAAGTACGTCGAGGCGGAGACGGACGGCCAGCGCCAGCGTGTGGCCGAGTACCTGCGCGAGATCCCGTGCCCGGTGTGCGAGGGCAAGCGCCTCAAGCCCGAGGTGCTCGCGGTGACCGTGGACGGTCGGTCCATCTCGGACGTCTGCGAGTTGAGCCTCGTCAAGGCCCACGAGTTCATGCAGCAGCTCGAGTTGTCCGCCCGGGATGCGCGGATCGCCGCGCAGGTGTTGCGCGAGATCCGGCTGCGGCTCGAGTTCCTCATCGAGGTGGGGCTCAGCTACCTCGACCTCATGCGCGCGGCCGCGACCCTCAGCGGCGGGGAGGCGCAGCGCATCCGCCTCGCCACCCAGATCGGCTCCGGACTCACGGGAGTGCTCTATGTGCTCGACGAGCCGAGCATCGGCCTGCACCAGCGCGACAACCGGCGCCTCATCGAGACCCTGGTCAAGCTCAAGAACCTCGGCAACACCCTGATCGTCGTCGAGCACGACGAGGACACCATCCGAACGGCGGACTGGATCGTCGACATCGGTCCCGGCGCGGGGGAGCACGGCGGCGAGGTCGTGCACTCCGGCTCGTACGAGGCCTTGCTCGCGAACGAGCGCTCCATCACGGGCGACTACCTCTCCGGGCGGCGCGCGATCGAGACGCCGACGTCGCGGCGCCCCGTCGACGCCGAGCGCAAGATCACCGTGCTCGGGGCGCGAGCGAACAACCTCCGCAACGTCGACGTCGAGTTCCCGCTCGGGGTGTTCACGGCCGTCACCGGGGTCAGCGGCTCCGGCAAGTCGAGCCTGGTCAACGACATCCTCTACAAGGTGCTCGCGAACGAGCTCAACGGCGCCCGGCAGATCCCCGGCAAGCACACCCGCGTGACCGGTCTCGGCGACCTCGACAAGGTCGTGCACGTCGACCAGGCGCCGATCGGGCGCACCCCGCGCTCGAACCCGGCGACCTACACCGGGGTCTTCGACAAGATCCGCACGCTCTTCTCCGAGACCGGCGATGCCAAGGCGCGCGGATACCTGCCAGGCCGGTTCAGTTTCAACGTCAAGGGCGGGCGCTGCGAGAACTGCTCCGGCGACGGCACCATCAAGATCGAGATGAACTTCCTGCCCGACGTCTACGTGGCGTGCGAGGTGTGCGGGGGCGCGCGGTACAACCGCGACACCCTCGCGGTGAAGTACAAGGGCCGGAACATCGCCGAGGTGCTCGACATGCCGATCAGCGAGGCCGCCGAGTTCTTCGAGGCGATCTCCAGCATCCACCGCTACCTGCGCACCCTCGAGGAGGTCGGGCTCGGCTACGTGCGACTGGGCCAGAGCGCGACGACCCTCTCCGGCGGCGAGGCGCAACGCGTGAAACTCGCGACCGAGCTGCAGCGCCGCTCGATGGGCCGTAGCGTCTACGTGCTCGACGAGCCGACGACGGGTCTGCACTTCGAGGACGTGCGCAAGCTGCTCATGGTGCTGAACGGCCTCGTCGACAAGGGCAACACCGTCATCGTGATCGAGCACAACCTCGATGTCATCAAGTCGGCCGACTGGATCGTCGACCTCGGGCCCGAGGGCGGCGCCGGTGGCGGGATGGTGCTGGCGACGGGCACGCCGGAGCAACTCGCCGCGGTCGACGAGAGCTTCACCGGGCACTTCCTCAAGGAGACGCTGGAGGGGGCTCGCGTCTAGCGGGCCCGAGGCCATGGCGCAGACCGTGAGCTGGCGTCCCGGGGCGGGGGAGATCCCGCAGCAGCCCGGCGTCTACCGTTTTCGGGATGCCGCGTCCCGCGTGCTCTACGTCGGCAAGGCCAAGAACCTCCGCTCTCGCCTGAGCAACTACTTCGCGCCGCTGAAGACCCTGCACGACCGCACCCGCAAGATGGTGCAGACCGCGGCCTCGGTGGAGTGGACGGTCGTCGGCAACGACTTCGAGGCGCTGCAGCTCGAATACACCTGGATCAAGGAGTTCGACCCGCCGTTCAACGTGCAGTACAAGGACGACAAGTCGTACCCGTACCTGGCCATCACGCTCGGCGACGACGTGCCGCGCGTGCTCGTCACCCGCAACCGCGGCATCCCGAACGCGCGCTACTTCGGGCCGTACAGCCGGGCCTGGGCGATCCGGGACACGGTGGACGTGCTGCTCAAGGCCTTCCCGATGCGCTCCTGCTCGGACGGGGTATTCCGTCGCGCCCAGCAGACCGGTCGGCCCTGCCTGCTCGGCGACATCGGCAAGTGCGCGGCTCCGTGCGTGGGCAGGGTCACCCCCGAGGAGCACAAGTCGATCGCCGTGGACTTCGCGAGCTTCATGGGGGGCAACGACTCGCGATTCGTCGCGGACATCACGAAGCGCATGAGGGACGCCGCGGCGGCCCAGGACTACGAGGCGGCCGCCCGATACCGGGACCAGGTCGCGGCCATGGAGACCGCCCTCGCCAAGAACGCCGTCGTGCTCGACGAGACCGTCGACGCCGACCTGTTCGGCATCGCCCACGACGAGCTCGCCGCCGCGGTGCAGCAGTTCGTCGTGCGCGGCGGGCGCATCCGGGGCGTGCGCGCCTGGGTCGTCGACAAGGAACTCGACCTCGAGCTCGCCGAGCTCGTCGAGTCGGCGCTGCAGAAGGCCTACGAGGACCTCGTGCCGCCCCGCGACGTCTACGTGCCGGTGGTGCCCGACGACGCACCCGCCCTCGAACGCTGGCTGGGCGAGTTGCGCGGCCCGGGTTCGCGCGTGAAGCTCGGCGTCGCCAGGCGGGGCGACAAGGCCGCGCTCGCGCAGACGGTCGGCCAGAACGCGATGCAATCGCTCGTCCTCTACAAGTCGCGGCGTAGCGCCGACTTCGTCGCCCGCTCGCAGGCACTCGCCGACATCCAGGAGGCCCTCGGCATGGAGGAGGCGCCCCTGCGCATGGAGTGCTTCGACGTCTCGCACCTGAGCGGCACCAACATCGTCGCATCCATGGTCGTCTTCGAGGACGGCCTCCCGCGCAAGGACCACTACCGCCGCTTCGCGATCCCGGAGTCGAGCGACGACACCGAGTCGATCCGCCAGGCGCTCACGCGCCGCCTCGCGTACCTGCGTGAGCCTGACATCGCGGCGGACGAGTCCCGGCGCAAGAAGTTCTCGTACCCGCCGCAGCTGCTCATCGTCGACGGCGGGCAGCCGCAGGTGGCGGCGGCGCAGCGCGCCCTCGACGAGTCCGGGATCACCGGCATCCAGCTCGCCGGGATCGCGAAGCGGCTCGAGGAGATCTGGCTGCCGGACTCCGACTACCCGGTCATCCTCCCGCGCAACAGCGATGCGCTCTTCCTCATCCAGCGCATCCGCGACGAGGCACACCGGTTCGCGATCGGCTACCAGCGGCAGAGACGACGCAAGGACATCGGCTCGGTGCTCGCCGACATCCCGGGCCTCGGGCCATCCCGGGTCAAGGAGCTCCTCAAGCACTTCGGCTCCGTCAGCCGACTGCGCGCGGCGGATGCCACGGCCATCGCCGAGGTGCGCGGGATCGGTCCCGCCCTCGCGCCGACCATCGTCGAGCGACTCCGGCCGGAGCCCGGAGAGCCCGCCCAACGCGGGTAGTCTGGTGGCACCATGCCGCCCGAGTCCGACCGCCAGGAGATGCTCATCGTCACCGGCATGTCCGGTGCGGGACGTTCGACGGTGGGCAACGCGCTGGAGGATCTCGGCTGGTATGTGGTCGACAACCTCCCGCCGCAGATGCTCCGCCCCTTCATCGAACTCGCGGAGCGGGCGGGCGATGCGTTGCCGCGCATCGCCGCCATCGTCGATGTGCGCGGCGGGCGGGCCTTCGCGGAGGTCGCCGACGAGCTCGACAGCCTGCGTGCCGCGATCCGGCTGCGCGTGCTGTTCCTCGAGGCCACCGACGCCGTGCTGGTGCGCCGCTTCGAGCAGGTGCGGCGACCGCATCCGCTGCAGGGCGACGGCACCACACTCGACGGCATCGCGGCCGAGCGCGAGCGGATGGCGGAGGTGCGTTCCAACAGCGACCTGGTGCTCGACACCTCCGACCTCAACATCCACCAGCTCGCGACCCGGATCTCGGAGCTGTTCTCCGAGGAGGACGCCGCCGGGCTCCGCGTGACGGTCGAGAGCTTCGGCTACAAGTACGGCCTGCCGGCGGACGCCGACATGGTCGCCGATTGCCGCTTCCTGCCGAACCCGTTCTGGGTGAGCGAGCTCAAGTCCCTCACCGGGCTGGACGGCGCGGTGCGCGAGTACGTGCTCGGGCTGCCCGGGGCTGAGCAGTTCCTGGCGGACTATGCACGCATCCTCGAACCGGTGTTCGTGGGCTTCCAGCGCGAGAACAAGCGGCACGCTACGATCGCCCTGGGGTGCACCGGGGGAAAGCACCGTTCCGTCGCCATGGCCGAGGATCTGGCCGGTCGTCTGCGACAGCTGCCGGGCATCGCCGTGAGCGTCAAGCATCGTGACCTCGGGCGCGAGTGACCCCGGCGCCCCAGGACGCCCCATGACCGTGAGAAGGAGGACCGCGTGGCACTCACCGCCGAGGTCAAGCAGGAGCTGGCCGGCATCCAGTCCGGCAGCACGAGCGTTCGCGCCGCGGAGCTCGCGACGATCCTGCGTTTCTCCGGCGGGCTCCACCTGATCTCGGGTCGCATCGCCGTCGAATCGGAGCTCGACACCGAACAGCTCGCGCGCCGCGTCCGCAAGGACATCGCCGAGCTTTACGGGGTGCGCTCCGACATCAGCGTCGTCTCGGCGTCCGGCCAGCGACGCGCGACCCGCTATCTCGTGCGCGTGCTCGATGGCGGGGAGACCCTCGCGCGGCAGACGGGTCTGCTGGATGCGCGCCGCCGGCCCATCCGCGGCCTCCCGAACCGGCTCACCACCGGTGGTCGCGAGGAGCTGTCGGCCGTGTGGCGCGGAGCCTTCCTCGCTGCGGGCACGCTCACCGACCCGGGTCGTTCCGCGGCGCTCGAGGTCGTGTGCCCGGGCAACGAGGCCGCGATGGCCCTCGTCGGCGCGGCCGGTCGGCTCAAGATCGCGGCGAAGGCGCGGGAGGTGCGCGGCGTGCACCGCGTGGTCGTGCGCGACGGCGAGGGCATCGCAGCGATGCTCGTGCTCATCGGCGCCGAACGCACGGTCGGGGCCTGGAACGAGCTGCGCCAACGCCGCGAGGTGCGCGCGACCGCCAACCGGCTCGTGAACTTCGACGACGCGAACCTCAGGCGCTCCGCGCAGGCGGCGGTCGCGGCCTGCGCGCGCGTCGAGCGTGCGCTCGAGGTCCTCGCCGAGGACATCCCGGAGCACCTTCGCTACGCGGGCGAGCTGCGCCTGCGCTTCCGCGACTCGAGCCTCGACGAACTCGGCCACCACGCCGACCCGCCGATGACCAAGGATGCCGTCGCCGGTCGGATTCGCCGCCTGCTCGCGATGGCGGACAAGAAGGCCTCCGACCTCGGCATCCCCGGCACCGACGCGAACCTCCCGCCGGACCTCGACGAGTAGCACCGCGCTAGACTGGAACGGCCTCCCCGGCTCGACTTTCCGTCGTGGATCACGGGGCAAATCGCTAGGAGAATCGATGGCTGACTACACCCTCCCCGAACTCGCGTACGACTACTCGGCCCTGGCGCCGAGCATCAGCGGGACGATCATGGAACTGCACCACAGCAAACACCACCAGGCGTATGTGACGGGCGCGAACGCGGCCCTCGCCGCCATGGCCGAGGCGCGCGACAAGGGCGACCTCGCGAACATCAACAAGCTCGAGAAGGATCTCGCCTTCAACCTCGGTGGCCACATCAACCACTCGATCTTCTGGACCAACCTCTCGCCCGACGGCGGCGACAAGCCCACCGGCGAGATCGCCAGCGCGATCGACGACCAGTTCGGCTCCTTCGACAAGTTCACGGCGCATTTCACGGCGACCGCGATGGGCGTCCAGGGCTCCGGGTGGGCCGTGCTCGCCTACGACTCGATCGGGCAGAAGCTCATCGTCGTGCAGTTCTTCGACCAGCAGGGCAACCTCCCCGCCGGCATCGTGCCCTTGCTCATGCTCGACGTCTGGGAGCACGCGTACTACCTCGATTACAAGAACGTGCGCGCCGACTACGTCAAGGCGTTCTGGAACATCGCGAACTGGGCGAACGTGCAGCAGCGCTTCACCGTCGCCCGCGAGAAGACCGACGGGCTGCTGCTACTGTCGTAGCGGCGTCGTGGCCGGGGCCCTGGGGTCCCGGCCATTCTCATCCATCCCCGAACGAAGCGTCGAACGACGCCTGAGCACCTGGAGCAGCAGTGACCAAGATCGGTATCAACGGATTCGGCCGCATCGGCCGGAACTTCTTCCGGGCGGCCCTCGCCAAGGGAAGCGACCTGGAGATCGTCGCGGTCAACGACCTCACCGACAACAAGTCGCTCGCGCACCTGCTCAAGTACGACACCATCACGGGTCGGTTGGACGCCACGGTCGAGTTCGACGAGACCCAGATCATCGTCAACGGCAAGGCCATCAAGGTCTTCGAGGAGCGCGATCCCGCGAACCTGCCCTGGGGCGAGCTCGGCGTCGACATCGTCATCGAGTCCACCGGTCGCTTTACCAAGTCCGAGGATGCCGCCAAGCACATCGGCGCCGGCGCCAAGAAGGTCATCGTCTCGGCCCCGGCCACCGGTTCGGACGTCGCCACCCTCGTGCTCGGTGTCAACGAGGGCAGCTACGACCCCGCCGTGCACAACATCATCTCGAATGCGTCCTGCACCACGAACTGCCTCGCGCCGCTCGCGAAGGTCTTCATGGACGAGTTCGGCATCGAGCGCGGCCTGATGACGACGGTCCACGCCTACACCGCCGACCAGAACCTCCAGGACGGCCCCCACGGCGACCTGCGCCGGGCGCGCGCCGCAGCCGCGAACATCATCCCGACCTCGACGGGTGCCGCCAAGGCGCTCGGCCTCGTCATCCCGGAGCTCGTCGGCAAGCTCGACGGGTACGCGCTGCGGGTTCCCGTCATCACCGGTTCGATCACCGATCTCACCCTCACCACGAAGGCCAGCGTGACGGTCGAGCAGATCAACGCCGCCTACAAGAAGGCGGCCGAGGGGTCGCTGAAGGGCATCCTCAAGTACACCGAGGACGAGATCGTCTCGAGCGACATCGTGGGCGACCCGCACTCCTCGATCTTCGACGCCGGCCTCACCAAGGTCATCGGCGACCAGGTCAAGGTCGCCTCGTGGTACGACAACGAGTGGGGCTACTCCAACCGCCTGGTCGACATCACCGAGTACGTCGCCGACCGTCTCTGACGCTCCGAGCCTCGACGGCCCAGACATCATGACACTTCGCACGATCGCCTCCCTCGGGGACCTCGCGGGCAAGACGGTCGTCGTCCGATGCGACTTGAACGTCCCGCTGAAGGACGGCAGCATCACTGACGACGGCCGCATCCGCGCCTCCCTGCCGACGCTCAACGCCCTCATCCACGCCGGGGCGCGCCTCGTCGTCATCTCGCACCTGGGGCGCCCCGATGGCGCCCCTGACGCGAAGTACAGTCTCGAGCCCGTCGCCCACCGCCTGAGCGAGTTGCTCGGCAAGCCCGTGGTCTTCGCGCACGACACCGTCGGGTCGTCGGCCGCCGCGGCGGTCGGGGGGCTCGAGCCGGGCGGCGTCGCCCTGCTCGAGAACCTGCGCTTCAACGCCGCGGAGACCTCGAAGGTCGACGCGGAGCGTCGCGAGTTCGCGAGCCGCCTCGCAGGGTTCGGGAATGCCTTCGTCTCCGACGGATTCGGCGTCGTGCACCGCAAGCAAGCGAGCGTCGTCGAGCTCGCCGAACTGCTGCCAAGCGCCGCCGGTCTCTTGGTCGAGACCGAATTGGACGTGCTGGAGAAGCTCACCGTGCGCCCCGAGAAGCCGTACACGGTCGTGCTCGGCGGCTCGAAGGTCTCCGACAAGCTCGCCGTGATCGACGCGCTGCTGCCCAGGGTCGACACGCTGCTCATCGGCGGCGGGATGCTCTTCACCTTCCTCGTTGCCCTCGGCGACAAGGTCGGTTCGAGCCTGCTCGAGCAGGAGCAGGTCGAGACGGTCAAGGGCTACCTCGCGCGCGCGAAGGACCTCGGGGTCGAGATCGTGCTGCCGAGCGACATCGTGGTGGCCTCCAGATTCGGTGCCGACGCCGAGGTGCGGGTGACGGCTGCCGACGCCATCGAGGAGACGCCGTTCGGCGCGTCCGGTCTCGGCCTCGACATCGGCCCGACCACCGCGGCGGCCTTCGCCGCGGCGATTGGCGCATCGAAGACGGTGTTCTGGAACGGACCCATGGGGGTGTTCGAGCTTGCCCCATTCGCGGCGGGCACGAAAGCGGTCGCCGGCGCGCTGACGACCATGGACGGCTTCGGTGTCGTCGGCGGCGGCGATTCGGCCGCCGCCGTGCGCGCGCTCGGATTCCGCGACGACCAGTTCGGTCACATCTCGACGGGTGGCGGCGCGAGCCTCGAGTTCCTCGAGGGCAAGCGGCTGCCGGGACTGGAGGTACTCGGATGGCAAGCCTAGATTCTTCCGGCGTGGTGGCGGCCAGGCGAGTCCCGTTCATCGCGGGCAACTGGAAGATGAACCTCGATCACCTGCAGTCGATCGCCTTCGTGCAGAAGCTCGCCTGGACGCTCAAGGATGCCCGCCACGACTTCGGCGTGAGCGGCTCCGAGGTTGCGGTCTTCCCGCCGTTCACCGACCTCCGCTCGGTGCAGACCCTGGTCTCGGCCGACAAGCTCGACATCGTCTTCGGCGCGCAGGATCTCTCCGAGCACGACTCCGGTGCCTACACCGGCGAGATCTCGGGCGCCTTCCTGAAGTCCCTCGAGTGCAGCTACGTCATCATCGGGCACTCCGAGCGCCGCCAGTACCACCACGAGACAGACCAGGAACTCGGACGCAAGGTCGCCGCGGCGATCAGGCATGGTCTCATCCCCGTGCTGTGCGTCGGCGAGACCGCCGACGACCTGGAGCAGCACGGTCCGAGCGCGGTGCCGGTCGCCCAGCTCAAGGGCGCACTCGGGGAGGTCACGGGCACGCCTGACCTCGTGATCGCCTACGAGCCGGTCTGGGCGATCGGGTCCGGCCAGGCGGCGACACCGGAGCAGGCAGAGCAGGTCGCCGCGAAGCTGCGCGAGACTCTCGCCGAGCTGCTCGGCGATGAGGTGGCCGACGCGACGCGCATCCTGTACGGCGGTTCCGTGAAATCCGGCAACATCGCCGGCTTCATGCGCGAGCCCAATGTCGACGGTGCGCTCGTCGGTGGCGCGAGCCTCGATGTCACCGAGTTCGCGAGCATCGCCCGCTTCCAGAAGCACATCGGCACCTGAGTCTCGGCTTCGCTCGATCGTCGGTGGTCGAGCGAAGTCGAGACCTTGCCTGAGCTACACTTACTGAGGCTTTCGAAAGGGTTACGTCGTGCTCGCTGTACTCCAAGTCTTCCTGCAGGTGATCCTCGGGATCACGAGCCTGCTGCTGACCCTGCTCATCCTGCTGCACCGCGGTCGCGGCGGCGGACTCTCCGACATGTTCGGCGGTGGCGTCACCTCCAACCTCGGCGCCTCGGGGGTGGCGGAGCGCAACCTCAACCGGTTCACCGTCATCCTCGCGGTCGTGTGGATCGGCTGCATCGTCGCCCTGGGCCTCATCACCAAGTTCGACGGCGCGTAAGGGGAACCGGATGGCATCTGGAGGCAGCGCGATCCGCGGCTCCCGCGTCGGCGCGGGACCGATGGGCGAGCAGGACCGCGGCTACCACGCGGACCGCATCACCGTCTCCTACTGGGACGAGCTCGGCAACGAGACCGTGCGGCACTTCGCGGCGAACCTGCCCGACGAGGAGATCCCTGACATCATCGACTCGCCGTCGACCGGGCTCCCGGCCGGGCGCGACAAGGACAACCCGCCGTCGGTGGCCAAGCTCGAGCCGTACAAGACCCATCTCGCGTACGTGAAGGAACGCCGCACCGAGGAGGAGGCCGCCGTGCTCCTCGAGGAGGCGCTCGTGCAGCTGCGCACCCGACGCGGGACGCTCAGCTCCTAGCCGTCGTCACGGGTCCAGAACTGGCCCGGGTGGATCAGGCTCTCCGGAACCTCGGCCGCCGCTTCCGCGTCGACGAAGAACAGCGTCTTGCGCCGTCCTTCGACGCCCGCGGCCGGCACTTCGTCGATGCTCGCGCCCGCGAGCGTGAGCCCGAGCGCCGAGGCCTTGTCCGCGCCGGAGATGACGAGCCAGACGCGTGCGGAGGAGTTGATCACCGGCAGCGTGAGGCTGAGTCGCTCGGGCGGCGGCTTGGGGGAATTGCGCACCGCGACGACGCTGTGCTCGCGGTCGCGCACCGCCCCGCGCTCCGGGAAGAGCGAGGCGACGTGCCCGTCCGGCCCCATGCCGAGGAAGGTGATGTCGAAGTGCGGGAGCTTGGCGTTGCGCGGGGCGGCGATCGCGAGCTCGGCGGCGTAGGCGGCTGCCGCGGCATCCAGATCCGGTCCCGCGTCCGATGCACCCATGGGGTGCACGCGCGCCTCCTCGAGCGGCACATGGTCGAGCAGCGCCACCCGCGCCTGCGTCTCGTTGCGCTCGGGATCGCCCGACGGGAGCCAGCGCTCGTCACCCCACCACACATTGAGCCGTGACCAGTCGATCGAGTCCCGGGCGGGGGAGCCGTTGATGGCTTCGAGGACGGCGGAGCCCATCGTGCCGCCGGTGAGCACGACCGAGGCCTCCTCGAACTCGTCGATCAGGTCGACGATCTTCGTGATGAAGCGGGCCGCGACCGCCCTCGCGAGCGTCTGTCTGTCGGGGCGGACGATCACGCGGCGTTCGTTGCTCATGGTACCTTCACGATCGCCGGTTCCGGCAGTTTCGGCAAGCCCTGGGTGAGCACGGTACCGAAGAGGTCGTCGGGGTCGAGTCGCCGCAGCTCCTCGGCGAGGCAGTCCCGCAGGTTGCGTCGGGGCAGGGAGAGCTCGTGGGTCGGCTGGTTGGGCTGCTCGAGCCGCGCGATGCCCGGCGTGGTGCGCACGAGCTCGACGACGCCGGACTTGCGTCGCAACCACACGCCCTGGATGCCGCTGGAGCCCCCCGAGGCCTCGGTGACGCCGAGCGTGACCTCCACCCTGAGCTGCAGCTGCAGCCACGCGGCGAGCAGGAAGGTGGACGGCGAATCGGCCGCTCCGTGCACCTCGACCGCCGTGACGCGCTGGTACGGCGGCTGGTCGAGCACCGCCGCCAGTTGCGCGCGCCACAGTGTCAGACGGGTCCAGGCGAAGTCGGTGTCTCCCGGACGGTAGCCGGCGGTGATGCTCTCGAGGGAGCGCAGCGGATCGGCCGTGGAGGCGGCATCCGTGATGCGGCGCTGCGCGATCCGGCCGATAGCCGAGTCCGAGACGACCGCGGGATGCTCACGCGGCCACCAGGCGACGACGGGCGCGTCGGGCAGCAGCAGTCCCATGACGAGACTCTCCTGGTCCTCTGCGGCCTCGCCGTAGGCGCGCACGAGCACCACCTCGCTCGCGCCGGCGTCGCCGCCGACCCGGATCTGCGCGTTGACGCGCGACACCTCGCGACCCACCTCGCGCGCCGGTCCGGTGGAGAGCACGATGACCCGCATCGGATGCTCGCGCGAGGCGTCGTTCGCAGCCTCGATCGCGAGTTCCTCGTCGCCGAGCGCGGTCGAGATCACGAGCGTGAGCACCCGGCCGAGGGCGACGGCGCCACCCTCCTCGCGGATCTTCACGAGCGCCTTCGAGATCTGACTCGTCGTCGTGTCGGGCAGGTCGACGATCATGGGCGCCTCCAGGTGCGGCCGTCGCGCGCCATGAGCGCGTCGGCGGATGCCGGGCCCCAGGTGCCTGGCCGATACTGCTCGGGCGGCCCCTGCTCGGCCCAGAACTCCTCGATCGGGTCGAGGATCTTCCAGCTCAGCTCGACCTCCTCGTGGCGGGGGAACAGCGGCGGGTCGCCGAGCAGCACATCGAGGATGAGGCGCTCGTAGGCCTCCGGGCTCGCCTCGGTGAAGGCGTGTCCGTAGCCGAAGTCCATGGTGACGTCGCGTACCTGCATTCCGGCGCCCGGCACCTTCGAGCCGAAGCGGATGGTGACGCCCTCATCGGGCTGCACTCGGATCACGAGCGCGTTCTGACCGAGCGCGGAGGTCTGGCTCTCCGCGAACAGGTACTGCGGCGCCCGCTTGAACACGACCGCGATCTCGGTCACGCGTCGGCCGAGGCGCTTGCCGGTGCGCAGGTAGAACGGCACGCCGGCCCAGCGGCGGGTACCGATGTCGAGGCGGATCGCGGCGTAGGTCTCCGTTGTCGATCGCGGATTCATCCCGTCCTCCTCGAGGAAGCCGACGACCTTCTCGCCACCCGACCATCCACCGGCGTACTGGCCTCGCGCGGTGTGCTTGGCGAGATCCTTTGGCAGGCGCACCGCCGAAAGCACCTTCTCCTTCTCGGCGCGCAGGTGCCCGGCCTCGAACGAGACCGGCTCCTCCATCGCCGTGAGCGCGAGCAGTTGCAGCAAGTGGTTCTGGATGACATCGCGAGCGGCCCCGATGCCGTCGTAGTACCCGGCACGGCCGCCCACCCCGACGTCCTCGGCCATGGTGATCTGCACGTGGTCGACGTAGTTCGCGTTCCAGATCGGCTCATACAACTGGTTCGCGAACCGCAGGGCGAGGATGTTCTGGACCGTCTCCTTGCCGAGGTAGTGGTCGATCCGGAACACGCTGTCCGGGGGGAAGACCGACTCGACGACGTCGTTGAGCTGGCGTGCCGTGGCCAGGTCGGAGCCGAAGGGCTTCTCGATCACCACGCGGCGCCACTGGCCGTTCACCTGCTCGGCGAGCCCGGAGTTGCGCAACTGCTCGGTGACCTGCGGGAACAACTTCGGCGGGATCGAGAGGTAGAAGGCGTGGTTGCCCATCGTGCCCCGCTCCCGATCGAGCGCATCGATGGTCGCCTTGAGCCGCTGGAACGCCTCGGGCTGGTCGAACTCGCCCTGCACGAAGCGGATTCCCTCGGAGAGCTGCGCCCAGACGTCCTCGTTGAACTCGGTGCGGGCGTACTGCTGCACGGCGTCGTGGACGACCTTCGCGAAGTCCTGGTCCTCCCACTCGCGTCGTGCGAAGCCCACGAGCGCGAACCCCGGCGGCAGCAGGCCGCGATTGGCGAGGTCGTACACGGCGGGCATGAGCTTCTTGCGGGAGAGGTCACCGGTGACCCCGAAGATCACGAGACCGCTCGGCCCCGCGATCCGGTTGAGCCGGCGGTCGCCCGGCAGCCGCAGCGGATTGACGTCCGCCGAGATCTCCACTGGTGGCATCGGTGCTCGCCTCAGCGCAGCGCCTCGACCAGTGCGGGGATCGCGGCCTCCGGGTCTCTCAGTGTCAGGCTCAGCACCGGTCTTCCGTGGGCGGCGAGGACGCTCGCGTCGCCGTCGGCCTGCGCCCGGATGAGCTCCCCGAAGGTGAAGGGACGGCCGGGGATCTGCAGGTCGGCTCCCTCGTCGGCGGTGAGCTGCAGGAAGACGCCGACGGCGGGGCCGCCCTTGTGGAACTGGCCGGTCGAGTGCAGGAACCGCGGGCCCCAGCCGAAGGTGACCGGACGACCGATGCGTGCCGCGACGACATCGCGCAACGCGACGAGCCCGGGGTGCGCGACGCGGTCGACGTAGGCCTGGATGGCCACGTACCCGCCGTCACCGACCGCGCCGAGCAGGGCCGTGATGGCGCCCCCGAGGTCGCGCGCGCCGCCGACGACGTCCGCCGTGCCGCGCACCTCGATGGTGCCGTCGGCGAACGCGGGCTCGGCGCGCAGCGCCGGGTTGTCGATGATCGCGCGCGTCGCGATCTTCGCCGACTCGACATCGGGCTGGTCGAAGGGGTTGATGCCGAGCAGCCGCCCGGCCACCGCGGTCGCGTACTCCCAGGTCAGCAGCTGGGAACCGAGGGTGCCGGTGATCTCGATCTCGTCGGGCGCGACGTGGCGGGTGTCCTCCCAGTCCCCGACCAGGCGGATGATCTGAAGGTCCGGCAGCTTCGCTGCCAGTTCGGGGGAGTCCACGTCGAGCACGACGGGCAGCACGCCCTTGCCCTGCTTGCCGGTGGACTCGGCGATGAGTTGCTCGGCCCAATCGCCGAAGCCGAGGATGTGGGTGCCGTCCGGCACGATCCCGAGCTTGCCCTTGAGGGCCATGGCGGCACCGAGCACGAGTCCAGCATTGTCGGGCGAGTCGATCGCGAGTTCGAGCGACATCGTCTCGGCCTCGTCGAGGAGCTCGTCGAGGTCGACGCCGGCGAGCCCGGCCGGCACGAGGCCGAAGGCGGTGAGCGCCGAGTAGCGTCCGCCGACGTTCGGGTCGGCGTTGAACACACGGTAGCCGGCGTCGCGCGCAGACTGGTCGAGGGGCGAACCGGGGTCGGTCACCACGACGATGCGGTCCAGCGGGTCGATGCCCGCATCGCGGAAGTGCTGCTCGAAGACGCGCTTCTGGCTGTCCGTCTCCACGGTCGATCCGGACTTCGACGAGACCACCACTGCGGTCGTCGCGAGCCCGTCACCGAGCGCGGCGAGCACCTGGCCGGGATCGGTCGAGTCGAGCACGGTGAGCTCGACGCCGTAGGTGCGGGTGATGACCTCCGGGGCGAGTGAGGAGCCGCCCATGCCGCACAGCACGATGTGGTCGACGCCCTGCTCGCGGAGCGTGTCTCTCAGGGCGACGATGTCGTCCACGAGCGGGCGGGAGACCGAGACGGCCTCCACCCAGCCGAGGCGGATCGCGGACTCGGCTTCGGCATCCGTGCCCCACAGGCTCGCGTCGCTGCCCGTGATGCGGCTCGCGACGAGGTCGGCGACCAGCTGGGGGATGACGCGGCGGATGGCGTGGGCGACGTTCTCGCCGAGGGCGAGCTTGACGCTCACTTCGCAGCCTCGAGCGCCGCGGAGACCGTGTCGAGCAGCTCGTTCCAGGAGACGACGAACTTCTCGACCCCCTCGGACTCCAGCAGTGCGGTGACCTCGTCGTAGGAGATGCCGAGCGCCGCGAGAGCGCCGAGCTCCCGCTGGGCCGAGGCGTAGGCGCCGGTGACGGCGTCGCCGCGGATCTCGCCGTGGTCGAAGGTCGCCTCGAGGGTCTTCTCCGGCATGGTGTTGACGGTATCGGGGACCGCGAGCTCGACGACGTAGAGCGTGTCGGGGAGCGCTGGGTCCTTCACCCCCGTGGATGCCCAGAGCGGGCGCTGGGGGTGCGCCCCCGCCGCGAGCAGCACCGTCGCGCGCTCGGTCGCGAAGGCCCGCTCGTAGAGCTGGTAGGCCAGTCGAGCGTTCGCCACGCCCGCTCGGCTCTTGAGCGCTTTCGCCTCACTGCTGCCGATGGCCTCGAGGCGCTTGTCGATCTCGGTGTCGACGCGCGAGACGAAGAACGAGGCGACGGAGCGGATCGTGGAGAGGTCGATGCCGGCCGCCTTCGCCTGTTCCAGCCCCTTCAGATAGGCCTCGATGACCGCGCGGTGGCGGTCGAGGCTGAAGATGAGCGTGACGTTGACGCTGATGCCCGCGCCGATGACCGCCGTGATCGCCTCGAGGCCCTCGAGGGTGGCGGGGATCTTGATCATCGCGTTGGGCCGGTCGACCTTGGCCCACAGCTGCTTGGCCTGCGCGATCGTGCCGGCAGCATCATGGGCGAGGCCGGGCTCGACCTCGATCGAGACGCGGCCGTCCTGGCCCGCGGTGGCGTCGAAGACGGGGCGGAAGATGTCGCAGGCGGCCGCGACGTCGTCGGTCGTGATCTCGAACACCGCGCCGGTGACCGAGGCGCCGGCTGCTGCGAGCACCGCGACCTGGGCGTCGTAGGCGTCGCCCTTGGCGAGTGCGGTCGCGAAGATCGTCGGGTTCGTCGTGACGCCGACGACGTCGCGCTCCTCGATCAGCCTCTGCAGCCCTCCGGAGTCGATGCGCTCGCGCGAGAGGTCGTCGAGCCAGATGCTGCCGCCGAGCTCGGAGAGCGCGGCGGTGGGGGAGGTGTCCTTGCTCATGGTGCTTCTTCCTTCTGTCGACGCGCTACTGGGCGGCCAGCGATTCCTTGGCTGCGGCCACCGTGGCCTCGGTGGTGATCCCGAACTCGCGGAACAGGGTCTTGTGGTCGGCGGAGGCACCGAAGTGCTCGATCGATACGCTACGGCCCCGGTCGCCGACGTAGCGTTCCCAGCCGAGGCGCAGTCCGGCCTCGACGGAGACGCGGGCGGTGATGGCCGCGGGGAGCACGGACTCGCGGTATGCGGGATCCTGCTCCTCGAACCATTCGAGACAGGGCGCCGAGACGACCCGGGCCCGGATGCCCTCGACCGCGAGCTGCGCGCGCGCCTCGACCGCCAGCTGCACCTCGGAACCGGTGGCGATGATGATGACGTCGGGCGCGCCGTCCGGGGCATCCACGAGCACGTAGGCGCCCTTGGCGGTGTCGGACGCCTCGGCGAAGCCGTTCGTGCCGCGCTCGAACACGGGGATGTTCTGGCGAGTCAGCGCGATGCCCGCCGGGCCCTTGCGGCGCTCGAGCATGGTCTTCCACGCCCACGCGACCTCGTTCGCGTCGCCCGGGCGCACGATGTCGAGCCCCGGGATGGCGCGCAGCGTCGCGAGCTGCTCGATCGGCTGATGCGTGGGGCCGTCCTCGCCGAGCGCGACGGAGTCGTGCGTCCAGACGTAGATCGCCGGCACCTTCATGAGCGCCGCGAGCCGCACCGCCGGCCGCATGTAGTCGCTGAAGATGAGGAACGTGCCGCCGTAGGGTCGCGTGTTGCCGTGCAGCACGATGCCGTTGAGGATCGCGCCCATCGCGTGCTCGCGGATGCCGAAGTGCAGGGTGCGACCGTAGGGGTTGCCCGCCCACTCGTGCGTCGAGTGCTCGGTCGGGATGAACGAGGGCACGCCCTCGATCGTCGTGTTGTTGGACTCCGCGAGATCGGCCGAGCCGCCCCACAACTCGGGGACGACCGGGCCGAGCGCGCCGAGCACCTTGCCGCTCGCGGCACGCGTCGAGGAGTCCTTCCCGGCCTCGAACACCGGCAGGGCCGCCTCGACGCCCTCCGGCAGCGCCCCGGAAAGCACGCGGTCGAGGAGCGCCTTGCGCTCCGGGTTCGCCGCCGCCCAGGCGTCGAACTGCACCAGCCAGGCCTCGCGCTCCGCCTTGCCACGCTCGAGCGCCTTGCGGGTGTGCCCGATGACCTCGGGCGCCACGGCGAAGCTCTTGGCGGGGTCGAAGCCGAGCACTTCCTTGACGGCGGCGAGTTCCTCGGCGCCGAGTGCGGAACCGTGGATCTTGCCCGTGTTCTGCTTCTTGGGGCTCGGCCAGCCGATGATCGTCTTCAGGATGATGAGGCTCGGCTTGTCCGTGACCGCCCTCGCGGCCTCGATCGCCTCGAACAGCGCCTGCACGTCCTCGACGTAGACGCCGGTCTTCTTCCAGTCCACCACCTGCACGTGCCAGCGGTAGGCCTCGTAGCGGGCCCTGACGTCCTCGGTGAAGGCGATGTTCGTGTCATCCTCGATCGAGATCTGGTTCGAATCGTAGATCGCGATGAGGTTTCCGAGCTGCTGGTGGCCCGCCAGGGAGGAGGCCTCGCTCGAGACGCCCTCCTGCAGGTCGCCGTCGCCGGCGATGACGTAGACGAAGTGATCGAACGGGCTGGTGCCGGCCGGTGCGTCGGGGTCGAACAGCCCGCGCTCGTAGCGCGCGGCGTAGGCGAACCCGACCGAGGACGAGAGCCCCTGTCCGAGTGGTCCGGTCGTGATCTCGACGCCGTCGGTGTGGCCGTACTCCGGGTGGCCCGGCGTCTTCGAGCCCCACGTGCGCAGCGCCTGCAGGTCTTCGAGTTCGAGCCCGTACCCGCCGAAATAGAGCTGCACGTATTGGGTGAGCGAACTGTGGCCGGCAGACAGGATGAAGCGGTCGCGCCCGATCCACTCGCTGTCGCTCGGGTCGCGGCGCATGACCTTCTGGAACAGCAGGTAGGCGGCGGGGGCGAGGCTCATGGCCGTGCCCGGGTGGCCGTTGCCGACCTTCTCGACGGCATCGGCCGCGAGGATCCTCGCCGTGTCGACGGCTCTCGAATCGATCGGATCCCACTGGAGAACTGCCACGGACGATGACCCTTCTTGACTTTCGGCGTCCTGGTGGGGGCGCCCGGGAACGATGACTGCACGAGATCGTCGACGACCCGCGGCAGCGCAGATCGATGGCATGGCTGTGGGCTTGGGATGCCGACGATTGGCAGGCCCTTCAAGTATAGAGAACCGCCCGCTGTCGGGCGGCGGCCGCGGCCCGGGCGGTAACCTAGAATCGAGCCATCATGGATGTCCTGGTCGAGACCGCGCCGCCCGCCCGCCGGGTGGGGTTCCTGCACAAGGCCAAGGCCTATGTCGCCCTCAGCAAGCCGCGCGTGATCGAACTGCTGCTCATCACGACCGCGCCGGTCATGATCCTCGCGGCGAACGGCATCCCGAACCTCTGGCTCGTGCTCGCGACCCTCGTCGGCGGGGCCCTGAGCGCGGCCTCGGCGAACGCCTTCAACTGCTACATCGACCGGGACATCGATCGCGTCATGAACCGCACGAGCAAAAGGCCGCTCGTCACCGGGGAGCTGAGCGATCGCGAGGCGCTCGGCTTCGCCTGGGTGACCGGTGTGCTCTCCGTCGCGTGGTTCGCGGTGCTCGTCAACTGGCTCGCCGCGGTGCTCGCGCTGTCGGCGATCCTGTTCTACGTCTTCATCTACACGCTTCTGCTCAAGCGACGCACCCCGCAGAACATCGTCTGGGGGGGCATCGCCGGCTGCATGCCCGTGCTCATCGGCTGGGCCGCCGTGACAGGCTCCCTGTCCTGGGCGCCGTTCGTGCTGTTCGGCATCGTCTTCCTCTGGACGCCCTCGCACTACTGGCCACTGTCGATGAAGTACCGGGCCGACTACCAGTCGGTCGGGGTGCCCATGCTCGCCGTCGTCAGGGGACGTGCCGCGGTCGGCCTCCAGGTCATCCTCTATGCGTGGGCGACCGTCGCGTGCTCGCTGCTGCTCGTTCCGGTCGCGGGCATGGGTATCCTGTACACGGTGGTCGCGGCGGCGGCCGGGGCGTGGTTCCTCATCGAGTCGCACCGCCTGTACTCCGCGGCGATCCGGCACGGCGAGGTGCGCCCGATGCGGGTCTTCCACAGTTCGAACAGCTATCTCACGCTGGTCTTCCTCGCGGTCGCGATCGACCCGCTGCTGCCGTTCTAGTCGCCGGCGTCCGGTTCCGCAGGTGAGGCCCCGACGTCGGTCGGCCTGGCTCGCCGTGCCCGGATGCCGCGAACGATCCGCTGCGCGCCGTCACGCGCCGTCCCCCAGATGCCCTTGCGGAACAGCAGCACCACGATCACGAAGATCGAGCCGGTGATGATGCCGATGCCGTCGAATCCCGATGAGGCGAGCTGATCCTCGAGCAGCACGATCACGGCGGCGCCGACCGGCCCACCCCAGATCGTCCCCATACCGCCGATGACGGTCATGAGCACGACCTTGCCGGAGGTGGTCCAGTCGAGCTCCTGGAGTGAGACGAATCCGTGACTGATCGCGAACACCCCGCCAGCGAGACCGGCGAGGCCGGCCGAGAGCACGAAGGCGATGAGCTTGTAGCGCTCGATGTCGTAGCCGAGCGCCCGCGCCCGCGCCGGGTTGTCCCGGATCGCGACGAGCACCCGGCCGAAGGGGGAGTGCACGATGCGCCAGCCCACCCAGGCACCGGCGACGATGAGCACCAGCGCGGCGTAGTAGAAGTAGAACGCCTGCTCCTCGATCGCCGTGATGCCGAAGAAGCGCGTCGGCACGTTCTGCAGGCCGTTCTCGCCACCCGTCACGTCGTGCCACTGGTTGGCGACGAAGTAGATCATCTGGGCGAAGGCGAGCGTGACCATCGCGAAGTAGATCCCCGCCCGGCGAACCGAGAGGAAGCCGATCGGGATCGCGATGAGCATCGCGAACACCGCACCGCCGAGCACCGCGAGGGGGAACGGCACGCCGAAGGTGATGGCGACCAGGCCCGTGGCATAGGCGGAACCGCCCCAGAACGCGGCATGGCCGAAGGAGAGCAGGCCCGTGAAGCCGAGCAGCAGGTCGACGGAGATCGCGAACAGCGCCCAGGCCGCGATGTCCATCGCCACCGGCGGGTACACGAACCACGGCAGCGCGAACGCCGCCACGAGCCCGATGGCGAGCAGGATCAGCCGACGGATCGTGCGGGCCCGCCGTGCGGCTGGATCGGCGACCGGGTCCATCGTGATCGAGGCACGGCTGAGGGCGTCCTGGATCATGCTGTCTCCTGTCGCCCGAACAGTCCGGCCGGCCGGACGAGGATCACGATGGCCATGAGGATGAAGATCGCGACCTGCGCGAACGCGCCGGCGTAGGCCTGGCCGTACGCCTCGACCAGGCCGACGAGGAAGCCCGCGACGACGGCGCCGAGGATCGAGCCGAGGCCGCCGATGACGACGATCGCGAACAGGATGATCACGAAGTTGCTGCCCATGCTCGCGGTGATGGCGCGGAACGGGGCCGCCAGCACGCCGGCGAGCCCGGCTGCCGCGATCCCGAAACCGAAGACCGGGGTGATCCAGCGCCCCACGTTGATGCCGAGCGCCCGCGCACGCTCCGGATCCTCCGTCGCGGCGCGCACGATCATCCCGACGCGGGTCCTGGTGAGCAGGAACCAGACGCCCAGGCACACCGCGACCGAGAACAGGAAGACGAAGACCTGGTACTTGGGCAGGGTCACCGAGCCGATCTGCAGAAGTCCCTCGAGTCCCGCCGGCTGCTCGTACGGCAGTCCCGAGACCCCGTACTGGCGCTTGACCAGGTCGACGAGCACGAGCGACAACCCGAAGGTGAGCAGGAAGTTGTAGAGCACGTCGAGGCCCAGGAGCCACTGCACGAGCACCCGCTCGATCAGCACGCCGAAGGCGAACATGACGACGGGCACGATGATCAGGGCGAGCCAGAAGTGCACGTTGAGCGTCGACAGCAGCACGGCGGCCAGCACCGCCCCGAGCATGTAGGAGGCGCCGTGTGCGAAGTTGACGACGCCGAGGGCGCCGAAGATCACCGCGAGACCGAGGGCGGCGAGAGCGTAGAAGCCGCCCGCCGCGAGGCCCTGCACGGTGTACTGGATGAACGCTGTCATGTCGACCCTTTCAGGGATGTGCGGGGGCGGGTGATCGCGTCACCCGCCCCCGACGGTCGGTGGCTAGAGCTTGCACTCCGTGCTGACCGGGCCGTAGGCGTCCTCGGCGGGAATCGTGGCGATGATCTCTTCGTAGTCCCACTCCTCCTCGACATCGGCGGCATCCTTCACCTGGGCGGTGTAGGAGTCGTGGATCACGTTGTGGTCCTCGCGCACGAAGCCGTTGCGCAGGAACACGTCCTCGAGCTTCGCGCCCTCGAGTTCGGCGATCACGGCGTCGGCGTCATCGGTGCCCGCGCGCTGGATGGCCTCCAGGTACTGCGTCGCCGCCGAGTAGTTGCCCGCGTGGGCGAACGAGGGGCGGGTGTCGGTGAGGTTGTAGAACCTGTCGGCGAACTCGCGGTTCTGCTCGTCGTAGTTCCAGTACCACGCGTCGGTGAAGGTCGTCCCGGAGAACTGGTCGACGCCGAGCGAGTGGATGTCCGTGATGAACATGAGGCCGACCGCCAGCTGCGCCTCGACGCCGGACTCGTTGAACTGCTTCACGAAGTTGATGAGGTCGCCACCCGCGGCCATGATGCCGATGACGTCCGGCTGGGTGGAATCGGCCTTCGTGATGAAGGTCGCGAAGTTATCGTTCGGGAACGGGGTCGCGATCTTCTCGACGACCGTGCCGCCGGCGCTCTCGACCGCGGCCGAGAACGACTCGACCATGTTCTGGCCGAAGGCGTAATCCGGGTAGACGATCGCCCAGGTCTCGCCGCCGTTCTCGACCACCCCCAGGGCGCCCTTCGCGAGCATCTGCGTGTCGTACGCCCAGTGGAACGTGTACTTGTTGCACGAGGCGCCCGTGAGTTCCGTGGTGGCCGCCGTGACGTTGAGGAACAGCTTCTGCTTCTCGGCAGCGACCGTCGCGACGGCGAGTGCGGCGGAAGAGGTCGGCACATCCAGGATGACGTCGGCGAGCTGGCGGTCGTACATCGCCTGCGCCTTCGTGTTGGCGATGTCCGGCTTGTTCTGGTGATCCGCCTTGACGATCTCGATGTCCTTGGCGACGGCCTCGTCGCCGTACTTCTCCTTGTAGTCGTCGACGGCCATCTGCACGGCGATGATGCTGTTCGGGCCCGAGAGGTCCTTGTAGATGCCGGACTGGTCGTTCAGCACGCCGATGACGACCTTGTCGTCCGTGAGGGTGCTCTCGGTCGCGGCGGGCGGGCCGCCGGCGCAGCCGGCCAGCATCACGCTCGTGGCCGCGACTGCTGCGATGCCCATGAACCGTGTTCTCGCGTAGATCATGATGACTCCTTTGTTCATGAATGGTGCGTTGGGTGGGTCGTGCGGTGATGGTGCGGCTCAGATCCCCAGGTGTTCGAGGAGCTCGCTCTCCCGGGCCATGAACGAGGCGTTGTCGAGTCGTTCGACAACCCGTCCCTGCGCCAGGAGGTAGTGGCGGTCGGCGACCGTCGAGGCGAACTTGACGTTCTGCTCGACGAGCAGCACGGCCACGCCGTCGGCCTTGATGCCGCGGATGATGTCCCCGATCCGCTCGACGATGACCGGGGCGAGGCCCTCGCTCGGCTCATCGAGCAGCAGGAGCCGGGAGCCCATCCTGAGCACCCGAGCGATCGCCAGCATCTGCTGCTCGCCTCCCGAGAGCTGGGTGCCCATGGACGCCCGGCGGTCGGCCAGCACGGGAAAGGCCTCGTAGACGCGCTCCAGGGACCAGCCCGAGGCGTCGATCACTGGCGGGAGCGTGAGGTTCTCGAGCACCGTGAGGCTCGCGTAGATGCCTCGGTTGTCCGGCACCCATCCGAGGCCGGCACGGGCGCGGGCGTTCGGGGCGAGGCGGTCCAGGCGCCGGCCGGCGAACTCGAGTTCGCCCTCGTACGTGCGATGCAGGCCCATCAGGCAGCGCAGCAGCGTGGTCTTGCCGGCGCCGTTGCGCCCGACGAGTGTGACGACCTCGCCCGCCGCGACGGAGAGCGTGACGTCGGCGAGCACCTGCGCCTCGCCGTAGGAGGCCGTCAGGCCGCGCACCTCAAGCATGAGCCTGCCCCAGGTACGCCGTGATCACTTTCTCGTCCTTGCGCACCTCGTCGTAGCTGCCCTCGACGAGGATCTCGCCCTGCTGCAGCACCGTCACCCGGTCCGCGAGACTGCCGACGACCCGCATGTTGTGGTCGACGAAGACCACCGTGCGACCCACGGCGATGCGAGCGACGAGCTCGATCGTGCGGTCCACGTCCTCCAGGCTCATGCCCGCCGTGGGCTCGTCGAGCAGGAGCAGCGTCGGATCCAGGGCGAGCGCGAGGGCCAGCTCGACGGCGCGCTTCTGGCCGTAGGCGAACTCGCCGACCTCGCGGTGGGCGAGGTCGGCCATCCCGACCTCGTCGAGGAGCTCGAGGGATCGAGTGCGGAACTGCTCGAGGGACCGTTCGGAGCTCCAGAACCGATACGGCAGCCCCGTCGGGCTCGAGAGAGCGAGCTCGAGGTGCTCGAGCGCGGTCATCTTCTCGAACAGGCTCGTGATCTGGAAGGAGCGGGAGATGCCGAGGTGCACGATGTTCTCGGGGTCGAGCCCGGTGATGTCCTCGCCCCGGAAGTGGATCGTGCCGGATGTCGGCTTGAGGAAGCCCGTCAGGAGATTGAAGAGCGTCGTCTTGCCGGCGCCGTTCGGCCCGACGAGCGCGTGCACCGATCCCGCGTTGATCCGCAGATCCACCGACTTGACGGCCCTGAAGCCGCGGAAGTCCTTGGTGAGACCGCGCGTCTCCAGCAGGAGGGCCGGCCCGCTCATGCGGCGTCCCGGGGCGAGCGCCTCGTGGATCCGGTCCTGCGCTTGCGTTGTGCGGTGAGCCGCATGCTGCTCGCCTTCCTACGGTCATTGGAGGTGGACGATGCGAACCTGACAACTGATTCAGGTTTTGGTTGAGTCACCTTAGGCTCGGCTTTCCGCGCCTGTCAAACGTCATTTCGCGGCAATCGGCATGCCAGATCTGATCTATCTGCAGTCTGGACTGGATGCCGGGCCGCGGTCGCGCCGGCAGTGCGTAGCAGCGTCGCAGTGACCCGCCGATAGACCCGGTCTGATATGTTCGGACCAGTCCTGGAGGTAGTCGATGACCGCAGCAACGTTGCTGAGGGCCGTGCGGAAAGCGGCCGGGTTGAGCCAGTCCGACCTCGCACGGCGTGCGATGACGAGCCAGCCGGCGATCTCTGCGCTCGAGCGCGGCGCGCACGATCCTTCGTTCGAGACGCTCGATCGCATCCTTCGCCACGCCGGCAGTCGCCTGGTCGCCGTGCCGACCACCCGCAGCACAGCGGCCGACGCGGCAGCGGAGATCGCGGCGCTCCTCGCCGGCGGCGACATCGCCTCCGCTTTCGGCGTGCTCGTGCAGTACAACGACGACCTGCAACTCGAGCGCGGCGCGAACCGGCTCGCGCTCGCGCTCACGCCACCCGAGTCGACCGGGATCGCGTGCTGGGACGCCGCGATCGCGGGCGTCACCGAGTACCGGCTGAACCACGCCGCCATCCCGCTGCCGGACTGGACGAGGGGCGTGCGAGCCCCCGCCCCGACCCTGGTGTCAGGCAGCCGTAGGCCGGATCCGGTGGATCATGACGACGTTCCGCCGGAACTGCTCGCACGGAACGTGCTCATCGACCGCGCGGTGCTGCAGCGGGCCTGACGGCGACCTCCGTGATCAGGCTCCGGCCCGGCTGAGGGTGGGCTCCTGCGTGGCCTCGGGGGCGGGCCTGGGTTCGCGCAACGCCAGGATCACGGCCGTGACCGCCCCGGCCAGGCACACCGCGAGCACCATGTGCACGCCCACCAGCAGCGGGGGGAGCCCCAGCCGCGCCTGGGCGATGCCGACCACGACCTGGACACTTTCGATGCCCAGCAGGATCAGGCTGAACCGCAGCAACCTGGGCTGGCCGAGTCGAAGCGCGCCCACCACCAGCAGCGCGGTCGCGGCGACGGTCGCGTAGGCCGGCCAGCTGTGCACGTGCTGCAGCACAGCGGGATCCAGCCCGTTCCGCGCGGCTCCGCCGTCGCCGGCATGCGGGCCCGAGCCCGTGGTCACGATGCCGACGAGGATGCTGACCGACGCGAGCACGGCGGTGAGCGACGCCAGCGTGATGTACCAGCGCGGTGCGGTACCGCCGGATCCGCGGGGGCCGGCGTGAACGCGGTAGACGAGGACGGTCGCGAGCACCACGAGCACCGCGGACACCACGAAATGCAGGCCGACGACATACGGGTTCAGGTTCGTGAGCACCGTGATCCCGCCTACCACCCCCTGGGCCGGGATGCCCAGACCCAGCGCGAGCGCGAGCCGGAACAGCTCCGGGCGCTCGCGGCGCAACCGGACGACGAAGAGGAACATGACGATCGCGACCGCGACCAGCACAAAGGTGAGCAGCCGGTTGCCGAACTCGATCGCACCGTGGATACCCATCTCGGGGGTCGCGACGAAGGATCCCTCGGTGCACTGCGGCCAGGTCGGGCACCCCAGTCCGGAGCCGGTGAGCCGCACGGCGCCGCCGGTGCCCACGATGAGGATCTGGGTGACGAGCGACAGCACGCTGGCGATGCGCACCCGGGCATCGACGGTGGTGGGCAGGGCGAGCAGAAGGCGGGTGGTGCGGCCACTCATCGGTTCGTTTCCCGTCTGCTCGGAGCGGTTCCATCCTAGGAGCGCTTTCAGGACCGCCGCACTGCGCTTTCCCGGCCAGGCCCTGTAGAATCCAAGGGTCCTGCGAAATGCAGCCCCATCCCGGGAGATCGACGTCGATGCAGGGGAGTTGCTCCCCGAGTGCTCCCGTTCCGGGTGCACGCCAAGGTGTCGTCCACCGCGAGGCTGCCGCAGGGAATGCCGGGAACACCAGTCAGGTTCACCCGGCAAGGAAACGAGGTAATCCATGTCAGACATCCTGATCGACCGCCCGGAGCTCAACAGCCTCGGGCAGTACGAGTTCGGCTGGTCGGATTCGGATGCCGCCGGCGCCTCCGCTCGTCGCGGCGTCAACGAAGAGGTCGTCACCGACATCTCCAAGCTCAAGAACGAGCCCGAATCGATGCTCAAGACCCGCCTCACGGGTCTCAAGCAGTTCTACCGCAAGCCCATGCCGACCTGGGGTGCCGACCTCTCCGGCATCGACTTCGACAACATCAAGTACTTCGTGCGCTCCACGGAGAAGCAGGCGCAGACCTGGGAGGATCTCCCGGAGGACATCCGCGCCACCTACGAGAAGCTCGGCATCCCCGAGGCCGAGCGCAAGCGGCTCGTCTCGGGCGTCGCGGCGCAGTACGAGTCCGAGGTCGTCTTCCACTCGATCAACGAGGAGCTCGAGAAGCAGGGCGTCATCTTCATGGACACCGACACGGCGTTGCGCGAGCACCCCGAGTTCTTCGACGAGTACTTCGGCACGGTCATCCCGGCCGGCGACAACAAGTTCGCGGCGCTCAACACCGCGGTGTGGTCGGGCGGCTCGTTCGTCTACGTGCCCAAAGGCGTCCACGTCGAGATCCCGCTCCAGGCCTACTTCCGCATCAACACCGAGAACATGGGCCAGTTCGAGCGCACCCTGATCATCGCCGACGAGGGCTCGTACGTGCACTACATCGAAGGCTGCACCGCGCCGATCTACAAGTCCGACTCGCTGCATTCCGCGGTTGTCGAGATCATCGTCAAGAAGAACGCGCGCGTGCGCTACACGACCATCCAGAACTGGTCGAACAACGTCTACAACCTCGTCACCAAGAGGGCCGTCGCGCACGAGGGCGCGACGATGGAGTGGATCGACGGCAACATCGGCTCCAAGGTCACCATGAAGTACCCGAGCATCTTCCTCGTCGGGGAGCACGCCAAGGGAGAGACCCTCTCGGTCGCGTTCGCGGGCCCGGGGCAGCACCAGGACGCCGGGGCGAAGATGATCCACATGGCGCCGTACACGACATCCTCCATCGTCTCCAAGTCGATCGCGCGGGGCGGCGGCCGCGCCGGGTACCGCGGCGAGGTGCGCGTGGATGCCAAGGCCCACCACTCCGCGAACACGGTCCGCTGCGACGCCCTCCTGGTGGACACCATCTCGCGCTCCGACACCTACCCGGCCATCGACATCCGGGTAGACGACGTGCAGCTCGGGCACGAGGCCACGGTCTCCAGGGTGAGCGCGGAGCAGCTGTTCTACCTCCAGTCCCGCGGCATGCCCGAGGACGAGGCGATGGCGATGATCGTCCGCGGTTTCATCGAACCGATCTCGCGCGAGCTCCCGATGGAGTACGCGCTCGAACTCAACAAGCTCATCGAGATGAGCATGGAAGGCTCTGTCGGCTAGTGTCACTGCTCACCGAAGGCCAGCACGGGCTGAAGGCCCACAGCGACGGGCCGGTCCCAGTACAGACGCGCTCGGAGCGCTTCAGCTCGACCGATCCGGCGGAGTTCCCGGAGGTCACGGGGCTCGAGCTTGAGTGGAAGCTCACCCCGGTCGCCCTGCTGCGTCCCCTCATAGACGGCGCGCTCGACGGATCCCCGTACGGCGCGGAGGGCGCCGGGATCGAGTGGGTCGACCGCTCGGACGCCCGAGTCGGCTCGGCGGGCAAGCCCGAGGAGCGCGCCTCGGCGAACGCCTGGGCGAGCTTCGAACGGGCCCTCGCGGTCACGGTCGGCTCCGAGGAGCACAGCGAGGTCGCGATCGAACGCACCGGACTGGGCGCCGAGCCGCGCGCCGCGCACACGATCATCACCGCCACCCCGAACAGCCGTGGCACGGTCATCCTGCGCTCCAGCGGCCCGGCCACGCTCAGCGAGAACGTCGAGATCGTCGTCGGCGACGGCGCCGACCTCACGGTCGTGAGCCTGCAGGAGTGGGACGGCGAGGCCCTGCACCTCGCGAGCCACTTCGCGACGGTCGGTCGGGACGCCAGGCTCAAGCACGTCGTGGTCTCGCTCGGCGGCGC
>JBAQPI010000231.1:0-2193 GCA_049305635.1 Rhodoglobus sp.
GGGCGCGCCGGCCGGCGCGGGGCTGACCGCCGCCGAGGTGCGCGACCGCCACGAGCGCAGGCTCGTCAACACGCTGCCGGATGACACCGGCCGTTCTTTCCTGCGGATCCTCCAGGCCAACCTCTTCACGCTCTTCAACGCGATCGCCGGGGCGAGCTTCCTGCTCATGCTCCTGCTCGGGCGCTGGCAGGACGCGATCTTCGGCCTGTTCCTCATCGCCAACGTGCTCATCGGCGTGGTCCAGGAGTTCCGAGCCAAGATCACGCTGAGCCGGTTGAGCGTGCTCGGCGCGCAAGGCACCCGCGTGCTGCGCGACGGCGCCGTCCAGGAGGTCGCCGTGGCCGAGGTCGTGCTCGACGACATCCTCGTGCTCTCCACCGGCGACCAGGTGGTCGCCGACGCCGTCGTGCTCGAGGGCGCCGACCTCGCGCTCGACGAGTCGCTGCTGACGGGTGAGGCCGAGGCGGTGGCCGCCGAGCCGGGACGCGAGGTGCTGTCCGGGTCGAGCGTCGTCGGCGGCGATGGCATGGCGCGCGTCGTGCGGGTCGGCGTCGACTCGTACTCCAGCCGCATCACCGCGGAGGCGAAGCGGTTCTCGCTCGTGAACTCGGAGCTGCGCTCCTCGATCGCGCGCGTCATCCGCTGGATCAGCTGGCTCCTGCTGCCCGTGGGCGCGATCGTCGTGAACGGCCAGATGCAGGCCGTCGGCGGCTGGGCGTTCGCGCTCGAGTCCGGGCGGTGGCGCGATGCCGCGGTCGCCACGGTCGCGGCCCTCATCGGCATGGTGCCGCAGGGCCTCGTGTTCATGACGAGCGTGGCCCTCACGATCGGGGCAGTGCGGCTCGGGCGTCGCGGCGTGCTCGTGCAGGAGCTCGCCGCTGTCGAAGGACTCGCCCGCGTCGACACCTTGTGCCTGGACAAGACCGGGACGCTCACCGAGGGCGGAGTGGAGTTCGACGGGATCGAGCCGCTCGCGGGACCGCCGGGGTGGGAACTCGCGCTCGGCTGGTTCGGCGCCGACGTCAACGCGAATGCGACGGCGCGCGCGCTCGGCTCCGGCTATCCCGACGCAGGGCTCGTCGCGGCGTCGAGCGTCGAGTTCTCTTCGGCGCGCAAGTGGAGCGCGGTGAGCTTCGCGGACGAGCGCGCGCCTGGCGCTTGGGTGCTCGGCGGCACCGACATCCTGTTCGCAGAGGGGCACCCCGTGCTCGATCGCGCCGCCGAGCTGACCCGGGGTGGAGCGCGCACGCTCATGCTCGCCCACGCCGCAGCCCCGATGAGCGCCGGGGATGCCGCGGACGAGCGTCTGCCGCGGAGCCTCGTCCCCGTCGCCTTCCTGACCTTCCGGGAGCGACTGCGACCGGACGCCGGACGCATCCTGGAGTACTTCCGCCAGGAGGGCGTCGAGCTCTGCGTGATCTCAGGCGACGACCCGCGCACGGTCGCCGCGGTCGCCCGGGCCGCGGGGATGGACTTCGACGGCGACGGCTACGATGCGCGCACCCTGCCCCTCGACGAGCCCGGGCTCGAGGCGGTGATGTCCCGCGAGCGCGTCTTCGGCCGCGTGACGCCCGCCCAGAAGAAGGACATGGTGCTCGCCCTGCAGCGCGCCGGCCGCACCGTGGCGATGACCGGCGACGGCGTCAACGACGCGCTCGCGCTCAAGCACGCGGACCTGGGCATCGCGATGGGCTCGGGGGCGGCGGCGACGCGGGCGGTGGCGCGCATCATCCTGCTCGACGGCCAGTTCTCGCACCTGCCCCGGGTGGTCGCCGAGGGCCGCAGGGTGATCGCGAACGTGGAACGGCTCGCGCGGCTGTTCCTCACCAAGACCGCCTACGCGCTCGTGCTCGCGGTCACCTTCGGCGCGCTGCTGCTGCCGTACCCGTTCCTGCCCCGCCAGCTGTCGATCTCGGACGGCCTCACGATCGGCCTGCCGGCGCTCGTGCTCGCGGTGCTGCCGAACCACCCGCGCTACGTTCCGGGGTTCCTGGGCCGGGCGCTGCGGTTCTGCGTGCCCGCGGGTCTCACGATCGCGGTCGTCGTGATCGCGGTCGTGGCCTGGGCGACGATGAGTGGCCGCTTCGAGACCGCCGCGGTGCAGGGCGCCGCGCTCATCGCCATCACCCTCTCGGGGCTGTGGGTGCTGGTGATCCAGAGCCGGCCGTTCAACTGGTGGAAGCTCGTGCTCGT
>JBAQPI010000232.1:0-14658 GCA_049305635.1 Rhodoglobus sp.
ATCGCGGGCGGGCTCGCGGCGCTGTCCGCGGCATCCCTCCCGGTGTACGGCGCGCTCGCGACCCGGCAGTCGGTCGTGGCGGCGGCGGATGCGTCCGCGCTCGCCGCGGCCGATGTCGCGGTGGGGATCGCGGCGGGATTCCCGTGCGAGGCGGCCTCTCGAGTGGCGGTGGTGAACGGGGCGTCGGTGGTCTCCTGCCGCCTCGACGGGCTCGTCGCGACGGTCACCGTCAGCCGCTGGATCCTGGGCATCCCGGTCACCGCGACCGCGACGGCCGGCCCGCCGGGCTGAACCCCCGATTCGACAGGCGGTTTCTGTCGGATTGCGTCGAGGCCCGTTGCGACTTTTATCGCGGTTGTTGGAGCTGCTGTGCCGGCGTTGTCGGTCTTCTTGCGGCGAATATCGTGCCGGTTCTTGTCGCGGCTGTTACGACGGCTGTAGCCTGTCTACACACCCCCGGATACTTCGGTTACCGGTTAGAAGGCCTCGCTTCGGCGGGGCCTTCGGATGTTAAGTCCAGGCTGGCGGCCGGAAGAACAATCCAATCTTGTCGGTCATGTTGTCGGGAAACTGGCTCGCTTCGAGATCGACGCGCATGATGTGTGCCTTCACATCAGGCGGGATCCGAGCAAGTTCCTTCACGCTTTTTTCGGACGAGAGCGGGAAGATGATCCCGATACGGAACCCGAGTTCGTTCTTCATCATCGTGAGCGGACCGACCTGATCAGAGTCGTTCGTGAGCGCGACGAAGAGGTCGGCCTTCCCGAGGAAGGCGTCGGCGAGCATGCGCGTAGCGAGGTTCACGTCGGAGCCCTTCTCCTCCGTCTTGCGGACGTAGACCGTCTCGAACTTCCGGGTCGAGACGACGACCCGGATCGGCAGGGCCGGCATGAGTCGGCGATCCAGCCGAAACTTCCCGTGATGGATCACGACGCGCGGCTCCAGCGTGCGGAGGGCGCGAAGGTAGGTCTGCTGGCGAACCGGGGCGTTGAGGTCGACCGAAGCGCCTGGTTTGATGTTCGCTGTGAAGTAATGAACTTGGTCGATCGTGTGATCGGGAAGGAGTCGCTCGGCGAGCGCAAGCACGTTCAACCACTTCAACTCGGGGTTCCCTTGGAGGCACCGTCGATAGAGGTTGAAGCCGTCTATATAGACGCGCGCCATCGGCTTAGTCACGTTCCGAGCGTAGAGGTCGGCGTCAGCGGTTGAGTGTCATGCTCCCCAGCGACGGTCACCGTGGGCCGCTGGATCCTGGGCATCCCGGTCACCGCGACCGCGACGGCCGGCCCGCCGGGCTGAACCCCCGATTCGACAGGAACCGTGCTGGGGTGTGTATGGTGTCGCTGGCGGCGGCTGCTCGCGCCCCACCCACCTGTCTGCGTATAAGAGGAGTACCGTGCCCGGCACGAAGAAGCTCGTGATCGTCGAGTCGCCGACGAAGGCGAAGACGATCGCGGGATACCTCGGCGAGGGCTACGACGTGCAGTCCTCCGTCGGGCACATCCGCGACCTGATCGAGCCGAAGAACCTGCCGCCGGAGCTCAAGAAGGGCTCGCTCGGCAAGTTCTCCGTCGATGTCGAGCACGACTTCGAGCCCTACTACGTGGTCTCCGAGGCGAAGAAGAAGACCGTCGCCGACCTCAAGCGGGCGCTCAAGGATGCCGACGAGCTCTACCTCGCAACGGATGAAGACCGCGAGGGTGAGGCCATTGCGTGGCACCTCCTGCAGGTGCTCAAGCCGAAGGTGCCGGTGCACCGCATGGTCTTCCATGAGATCACGAAGGACGCGATCCAGCAGGCGCGGGACAACACGCGGCAGATCGACACGGCGCTCGTCGACGCGCAGGAGACCCGGCGCATCCTCGACCGGCTCTACGGTTACGAGATCTCGCCCGTGCTCTGGCGCAAGGTCGGCCCCGGCCTCTCCGCCGGTCGCGTGCAGTCGGCGGCCACCCGGCTCGTCGTGGACCGTGAGCGCGAGCGCCTGGCCTTCCGCACCGCGAGCTACTGGGATCTGCTCGCGCACCTCGAGCCCCGCACCGACGACCCGCAGCAGTTCGAGTCCAAGCTCGTGCGCCTCGACGGCAAGCGCATCGCCGCCGGTCGCGACTTCGACGACCGCGGCCAACTCAAGGGCGATGTCGTCGTGGTGGATGAGGCGGCCGCCGAGGCGCTCGCCGCCGCGCTGCGCGAACCCGGCGTGCCCATCACGGTGAGCTCGGTCGAGTCGAAGCCGTACACCCGCCGCCCGGCCGCGCCGTTCACGACCTCGACGCTCCAGCAGGAGGCAGGCCGAAAGCTGCGTTTCTCCGCCCGCCAGACCATGAGCGTGGCCCAGTCGCTCTACGAGAACGGCTACATCACGTACATGCGCACCGACTCGCCGACGCTCTCCCAGCAGGCGATCGACGCGGCGCGCTCGCAGGCGAGGGAGCTGTATGGCGCCGAGACGGTGCCCGAGCAGCCGCGGCTCTACAGCGGCAAGAGCAAGAACGCGCAGGAGGCGCACGAGGCGATCCGGCCCTCTGGCGACACCTTCCGCACACCCTCGGAACTGGCGAGCGTGCTGCGCGGCAACGACTTCAAGCTCTACGACCTGATCTGGAAGCGCACGGTCGCCTCGCAGATGGCGGACGCGAAGGGCTCCACGGCATCCGTGACGATCGAGGCGAAGACCGCGACCGCCACCGCCGAGTTCGTCGCGACCGGCACCGTCATCACCTTCCGCGGCTTCATGCACGCCTACGAGGAGTCGCAGGACGAGGAGCGCAACGAGGCCGCGGAGCCGGCCGAGGCGAAGCTGCCGCCCCTGGCGCAGGGCCAGGAGCTCGCGCTCGTCGACGTCGAGGCGAAGGGCCACGAGACCTCGCCGCCGCCGCGGTACACCGAGGCGAGCCTCGTCAAGGCCCTCGAGGAACTCGGCATCGGTCGCCCCTCGACCTACGCGAGCATCATCTCCACGATCATCGACCGCGGCTACGTCACGCCGCGGGGCCAGGCGCTGGTGCCGAACTGGATCGCCTTCAGCGTCGTGCGCCTGCTCGAGGAGTACTTCGCCGACCTCGTCGAATACGACTTCACCGCCGAGATGGAGGATGACCTCGACCGCATCGCGGCCGGCGAGCAGAACCGCGTCGACTGGCTCACGGGCTTCTACTTCGGCAGCCAGCAGCACAAGGGCCTGCGCACCGTCATCGACAACCTCGGCGAGATCGACGCGCGCGAGATCAACTCGGTGTGGATCGCCGACGACATCACCCTGCGCATCGGCAAATACGGGCCGTACCTCGAGGCGCCCGCCGCGGAGGGGGAGACCCCGCGGCGGGTCAACATCCCGCAGGACCTCGCCCCCGACGAGCTCACCGCCGAGAAGGCGCGCGAGCTCATCGAGGCGCCGGTCGTGGGCGACCGGGTGATCGGCGTCAACCCGGACAACGGCAGGCAGATCGTCGCCAAGGACGGCCGCTTCGGACCGTACGTGACCGAACTCGAGCCCGAGCCTCCGGTGGTCGAGCCCGTCGAGACCGTCGACCCGAAGACCGGCGAGCTGGTCTCGGCGAGTTCGACCACCGCGAAGAAGCCGAAGAAGGTCGCCGTCGTCAAGCCGCGCACGGCATCCATCTTCAAGTCGATGGACCTCGCGACGATCGACCTCGACACCGCGCTCGCGCTGCTCGACCTCCCGCGCGTCGTCGGCGTCGATCCCGAGTCCGGCGCGGAGATCACCGCGCAGAACGGCCGCTACGGCGCTTACCTCAAGAAGGGCACCGACACCCGCTCGCTGGCCGGCGAGGAGCAGATCTTCGACCTCGACCTCGCGGGAGCGCTCGAACTCTTCGCGCAGCCGAAGTACGGCAACCGCGCGGCATCCAGCGCGCTCAAGGAGTTCGATGCCGACCCGGTCAGCGGCAAGCCGATCAAGGTCAAGGACGGCCGCTTCGGCCCCTACGTCACCGACGGCACGACGAACGCGACGATTCCGCGCGGCGAGACCGTCGAGGAGATCGACTTCGAGCGCGCCGTGCAGCTGCTCGCCGACAAGCGGGCGAAGGGACCGGCGCCGAAGAAAAAGGCGACCACGACCCGCAAGCCCGCGGCCAAGAAGCCCGCGGCCAAGAAGGCCTGATGCCCGGCGGCACCGCGCGCGGGCGATTCATCACCTTCGAGGGCGGTGACGGCTCCGGCAAGTCGACGCAGTCGGCGCTGCTCGTGCAGTGGCTCGAGGCCCAGGGGCGCACGGTCGTCGTCTCACGCGAACCCGGGGGCACCGAACTCGGGCTCGAGCTGCGCCAGATCGTGCTGCACCGCCGCGGCGACATCGTCCCCCGCGCAGAGGCCCTGCTCTACGCCGCCGACCGCGCCCACAACATCGCGACCAAGGTGCGACCGGCCCTCGAGCGCGGCGACATCGTCGTGCAGGATCGCTACCTCGACTCCTCGGTCGCCTACCAGGGCGCCGGCCGGGTGCTGGGTGCGCAGGAGGTGCGCGACCTCTCGCTGTGGGCGACCGAGGGACTGCTGCCCGACCTCACGATCCTGCTCGACCTGCACGAGGGCGAGGGGCGCGAGCGGATGGCGGAGCGCACCGCATACGATCGCCTCGAGGCCGAGGCCGACGACTTCCACTCCCGCGCGCGCGCCGAGTACCTCGCGCTCGCGGCCGCCGAGCCCGAACGGTTCCTCGTGCTGGACGCCCGCGGCAGCGTCGAGCAGATCGCGGCGGCCATCAGGGAGCGCGTCGCAGGGTTGCTCTAGGCTTTCCGGCATGGCGGTCTGGGACGAGCTCACCGGACAGGGCGAGGCGATCGCCGTCGTCGAGGCCGCAGCCGCGCGCTCCACGACCTCGATGACGCACTCCTGGCTGTTCACCGGGCCACCCGGCTCCGGCCGCTCCAACCTGGCCTACGCCTTCGCGACGGCGCTGCTGAGCCCCGGCCCGGAGCACGACGACGCGACCGCGCGGCAGGTCGTCGCCCGAACCCACCCCGACCTCGGCGTGCTGAGCACCGAGCGGGTCATCATCTCGATCGAGGAGGTGCGCCAGCTCGTCGCGAGTTCGCAGTTCTCGCCCTCGGTCGGCCGCTACCGCGTCATGATCATCGAGGACGCCGACCGCATGACCGAGCGCACCTCCAACGTGCTGCTCAAGGCGCTCGAGGAGCCGCCGCCGCGCACCGTGTGGATCCTGTGCGCGCCGAGCGAGGCCGACCTCATCCCCACGATCCGCTCCCGCGTGCGCACGGTGCGGCTGCGGGTGCCCGGCGTCGACGAGGTCGCCGAGCTGCTCGTGCGGCGGGACGGGGTGGATGCCGCGACCGCGACGCGAGCCGCGCGGGAGGCCCAGTCGCACATCGGCATGGCGCACCGCCTCGCGACCGATGCGCAGGCACGTGCGCGGAGGGAGCGGACGCTGGAGGTGGCGCTCGGCATCCGCTCGGTCTCCTCGGCGGTGCTCGCCGCCGCGGAGCTCATGGATCTCGCGAAGGCCGACGCCGAGGCGATCACCCTCGAGCACGACGCCGAGGAGCGCGCCGCCGCCCTCCGCTCGCTCGGGGTCGAACCCGGCGGCACGATCCCGCCGGCACTGCGCGGCCAGCTGAAGAACCTCGAGGAGGACCAGAAGCGGCGCGCGACCCGCAGCCTGCGCGACGGCATCGACCGCATCATGGTCGACCTGCTCTCCCTCTACCGCGATGTGCTGCTGTTGCAGCTCGGGGCGCCGGGGGAGCCGATCAACTCCGCGATCGACGATCGGCTGCGCGCGGCGGCCGCGACGTGCGAACCCGCGGCGACCCTCGCGACGATGGACGCGATCGCGACCGCTCGCAGGCGCATCGAGTCCAACGTCGCCCCCGGCCTCGCCCTCGAGGCGATGCTCGTGACCGCGATCCGGGGCGACCGATGAGGCGCGCCGCGCTCGCCGCCGCCCTCGCCGCGACCCTGCTGCTGTCGGGCTGCGTGCAGTGGTTCCTGCCGCCCACGGCGTCCACCACGTCGACCCCCACCGACGAGCACGTCACCGCGGACCTCGAGCCGTACTACCGGCAGGTGCTCTCCTGGGAGCCGTGCGGCAACGCCCTGCAGTGCTCCACCGCGATCGCGCCGCTCGACTGGGCCGACACCGGCGGGGAGCGGATCGAGCTCGCGCTCGTGCGGCAGCCAGCGACATCCGGTGCTCGCCGCGGTTCGCTGCTGGTGAATCCGGGCGGCCCGGGCGGCTCGGGCACCGACTTCATCATGGACAGCGTGGACTTCGCGACCGACGAGCGGTTGCAGTCCAGCTTCGACATCGTCGGCTTCGACCCTCGCGGGGTCAACCGTTCCTCCGCCGTGCGCTGCTACGAGGACCCCGCCGAGATGGACGAGTACCTCTACGGCCTCTACCCCGGCCTTCCCGGCTCGGACGAGTGGATCGCCGCCGCCCAGGCCGGCTCGATCGCCTTCGGGCAGCGCTGCCTCGAACTCACGGGTCCGCTGCTGGGCAACGTCGACACGGTGAGCGCGGCGCGCGATCTCGACATGCTGCGCGCGGCGCTCGGCGACGAGAGGCTCGACTACCTCGGCTACTCCTACGGCACCCTCCTCGGCCAGGTCTACGCCCAGTTGTTCCCCGAGAAGACGGGGCGGCTCGTGCTCGACGGCGCCGTGGACCCCGCGGCGAGTGACTTCGACGGCACGCTCGCGCAGGCGCGCGGCTTCGAGGGCGCGCTGGAGGCCTTCCTCGGGGACTGCTTCAGCGCCGACGACTGCCCCTTCGACGGCACAGTCGATGAGTCCCTCGCGCAGGTGCGCGCGCTCCTCGACACGCTCGATGTCAGCCCCCTCGCGAACTCCGACGGTCGGCTGCTGGGCAGTTCCGCGATGTTCAGCTCGATCATCCTTCCGCTCTACAACCAGTCGAACTGGCCCTACCTGCGGCAGCTGTTCGCCGAGGTCTTCGCCGGCGACGCGGGGTACGCCTTCGAACTCGCCGACAGCTACAACGGCCGCAACCCCGACGGCACGTACCGCGACAACCAGACCGAGGCGTTCATCGCGATCAACTGCCTCGATGCGCGTGGCGACGGCAGCGTCGAGCAGATGCGCAGCGAGGCCGCCGAACTCAAGAGACTCGCCCCGGTGCTCGGTCCGCAGATGTCCTGGGGCGGTGTGGGGTGCCCCAACTGGCCGGTCGCAGCCAAACGAGACCGCGCGCCGATCGCGGCGGCCGGCTCCGCGGAGATCCTGGTGATCGGCACGACCAACGACCCTGCGACGCCCTACGAGTGGGCCGTCACCGTCGCCGACACCCTCGAGCACGGGCATCTGGTCAGCTACGAGGGCGAGGGGCACACGGCGTACAACAAGTCGAACGCCTGCGTCAACGACGTGGTCGACGACTTCCTCGTCGACGGGACGGTGCCGCAGCCGGACCCGCACTGCTGAGCGGCATATAGGCTCGTCGCGTGACCACGGCATCCTCACGTTCCCGCGCCCTCGCGAGCCTTGCGACGCTCGCCGCCATCCCGCTGCTGCTCGCCGGGTGCTTCTTCCCGGGCGTCGACGGCGCTGGGGATGCCACGTCGACCCCCACCGGCGAGGCCGTCGAACCCGGGCTCGAGCCGTACTACACGCAGGTCATCCAGTGGCGGGACTGCGAGGACGGCTTCCAGTGCGCCACCGTCATCGCGCCCATGGACTGGGCCGAGCCCTCGCCGGAGACCGACATCGAGCTCGCGATCGTTCGCCAGCCGGCGACCGGCACGGCGATGGGCTCGCTGTTCACCAATCCGGGGGGCCCCGGCGCCTCCGGCTACGATTTCGTGCGCGACAGTGTGGACTTCGCGGTGAGCGCTGACCTCCAGTCGCACTTCGACATCGTCGGCTGGGACCCGCGCGGCGTCGGTCGCTCCACCCCGGTCACCTGCTACGACGCCGCCGACCTCGACGAGTTCATCTACGGCCTGCCGGATGCGCCGATCGGCACGCCGGAGTGGCTCGCGGAGGTGACCCAGGCATCCGTCGACTTCGGCCAGGCGTGCCTGGCGGGCACCGGCGAGGTGTTGCAGTTCATCGACACCCAGTCGACCGTCCATGACCTCGACATGCTGCGCGCGATCGTGGGCGACGAGAAGCTCAACTACCTCGGCTATTCCTACGGCAGCGACATCGGTTCGTACTACGTCGAGAACTTCCCCGACAAGGTCGGGCGCATCGTCGTCGACGGCGCGACCGACTCCTCGATCTCGGTGTTCGAGGTCGGCCTGACGCAGACCGCAGGCTTCCAGCGCGCGCTCGAGAACTACCTCGAGGCCTGCCCCACGATGTTCGACGACTGCCCGTTCAGCGGCGATCTCGAGGCCGACCTCGCGGTCATCCGCGGCCTGTACGACCGCTACGACGCCAACCCGATCCCCGGCGCGGACGGGCGGATGATGGACGCCGGCGTGCTCGACATCGCGATGAGCATGGCGCTCTACTCCCAGGACTCCTGGTCGTTCCTGAACGACCTGTTCTCGGAGGCCGAGGCCGGCATCACCGACACCGCCTTCTTCCTCGCCGACTACTACTACAGCCGCGACGCCGACGGCAGCTACGCCGACAATTCGCTCGAGGCCTTTCTGGCCATCTACTGCGTCGACTACCCGGTCGAGACCGACCCGGCCGTGCTCGCCCAGCAGGAGGTGCTGCTGCAGCAGGCCTCGCCGACGACCTACCGCAACTTCCCGCCGACGGGCGACCTGACGTGCATCAACTGGCCGTACCAGTACATCGGTCCGGGCATCGAGCCGCTGACCGGCAAGGGCGCCCCGCCCGTGCTCGTGGTCGCGACCACGGGCGACCCCGCGACGCCGTACGAGTGGGGGGTCGCCCTCGCGGAGCAGCTCGAGAGCGCGCAGCTCATCACCTTCAACGGTGAGGGTCACACCGCCTACGGGCAGGGCAACGCGTGCATCACCTCGACGGTCGACGACTACTTCATCGAGGGCATCGTTCCCGCGCAGGACCCGAACTGCTGATCCCACACGAGCGCGAACTTGCAGAGCGTGCAAGAATGATGGGATGACCGTCGGGACGATTCCCGAGGCGCCGGGGCTTCGGGAGCGCAAGCGCCTCGCGACGCGACGCGCGATCCAACTCGCGACGCTGCGTCTGCTCGCCGAGCAGGGGCCGGACGGCGTCACCGTCGACGAGATCAGCCGCGTCGCGGACATCTCGCCGCGCACCTTCTTCAACTACTTCGCCTCCAAGGAGGAGGCGATCCTCGGCGATCAGCCCGAGCTGCAGGTCGGTGCCGAGGTCGAAGCCTTCGTGCACGGCGACGGCCCGCTGCTGGACGATCTCTCGCGCCTGCTCGCCGCGGCCGCCGAGGCCTCGATGGACGACGCCGAGCAGGTGCGGTTGCGCCAGGGGCTGCTCAAGCAGCATCCGCAGTTGTTCGCCCTGCGGATGGCGAAGATGCGGCGCTTCGAGGACGAGGTCACCGAGGTCGTGCGCCGCCGGCTCCTGCGCGCCGATGCCTCGCTCGACGAGGAGACGCTCGAGGATCGCGCCCGACTCGTGACGCTCGTGGCCTTCGGGGTCATGCGGCACGCCTGGACCTGCTGGGCGAGGGCCGAGCCGCCGGAACCGCTGGGCGACCAGCTCGCATCCGGCTTCCGCGAGCTCAAGGCTCTGCTGGCCTCGGGCGTGGGCGACATCCGCTAAGCTACTCAACTGTGTTCCGGGCCAGCCCGGTTCCCGCCGCCCTAGCTCAGTCGGCAGAGCATCTCACTCGTAATGAGAAGGTCAAGGGTTCGATTCCCTTGGGCGGCTCCGTGATCGGCCGCATTGTCCCCTGTTATGCGGACATGTCGGGGTGCGAAATGCCCCCAGTCCACGGGTGAACGGCGCTGTCGGGGCCCTTCAGGTCTTGCGTTCGCGTCGCATGCAGGCCTACCGTCGAGCCAAAGGCACCGGGGGGTGTCTCGTGGTAACGGGGGAACACCATGAAGCGTCTGGCCTTTCTGGCGTCGGTCTTCACGACCGTGCTCGTGCTCGTGCTCCCGTTCGTGGGCGGCGGCGGACCGGGGCTCACGGCCTCGGCGGTGGCGGATTCGGGTTCCGCCACCCCGCCGCTCGCCTCGATCGTCGCTCCGCCGGCCGTCGCGCAGACGGTGACCGTCGGTTACACCGAACGCATCGACGAGGCCGCGATGGCGACAGCGCAGGCCGCGACCGCGGCGGCGCTCGCCAAGGACACCGAGCACCTCGCGCAGAAGATCGTGCCCAAGCCGGTCGTGCTCACCGTGACCTCGAGCCCGGCCGAGCGCCGCGCCGCTCGCGAGGCCGCTGGCCTGTCGTGCCCCGGGATGCCCGGTGGCGGCGCCGGGGGATCGGGCGGGGTCTCCGCGGCGGGGGTGCAGGGCACCACCCCGGACGACATCGCCTCCTTCGCCTACCAGTACAACGCCATCCGCGTCGCGAACTGCCTCGACCCGATCCCGTTCAGCCGCTTCTACGTCGACACCTGCATGGAGGCCCGCCTGTTCTGGATGGCGGAGTCGCCCAGCCCCGACCCGATGGACGCCTGGGGCCACATCGGCTCGACCCGCATCGACGGCGTGCCGAGCGTCGGCTGCGACGGCAACCTCGCCGGCGGCTCCGGCAACACGGGAGCTACGGTCGCGCAGAAGTGGTGGAACTCGAGCTCCCACCGGGCCTCGCTCTACCGGCCCACGTCGGGCATCGGTGGCGCCTGCATCGCCTTCGCGATGACCCACGGCGGCATCGACGAGCCGTACTCCTTCACCCGGGCCGCCGCCCGCTGGGTCGGCTGCTAAGCGGCACAGGGTCCGCTCCGGGGCGGGCGGGTATCATGGCGAGGTGACGGATTCGCCGGATGCCCCGCCCACCGAGGCGCTCACCCGGCGGGCGATGCGCGAGTCGGCTTCACCCAGGAAGGGCGCCCGATCCGGGGGTATCGGGGGGCTGATCCGCAAGCATCCCACGGCCTGGCTCGCCTCGGCCCTCGCGATCGCGTTCCTGCTGCTGGGCACCGCGGCCCTGTTCGCGGGCGTCGCGGCCGGTTCCGGCAATGCCGTCGTGCCCGAGGCATCCCAGAGTGCCGCGCCACCGCGCCCCCAGCCCTCGGCCTTCCCGCTCGCGAGCCGGCTGCGCACCTGCTCGGTCACCGGTGTCGCGGCGAATCCGGCGCTCGCGACCCTCTCCGGCTCGGTGCTGAACGCCAACACGGGCGAGGTGCTGCTGGATCGCGCCGGCACGACTCCGCAGCGCACGGCGAGCGTGCTCAAGCTGCTCACCGCCGCCGCCGCCGTGCTCGTGCTCGGCCCGGACGCTCAGCTCTCCACGCGCGTCATCGACGGTTCGAGCCCGGGCACGATCGTGCTCGTGGGCGGCGGCGACCCGACGCTCGCGACGACCTCGAACTCCTACTACCAGGGCGCTCCGCTCATCGCCGACCTCGCCGAGGCGGCGACGGACCGCTACGAGCAGCTGCACCCGGGGGTGCCGATCACCAGCATCGTGCTCGACGCGACGATGTGGTCGACGGGCGACGCCTGGGATCCGAACTGGCCCGCCTCCGAGCGCACCCAGGGCTACCAGGCCTACGTCACGGCGCTCATGGTCGACGGCGACCGCGCCGACCCCACCGAGGCGGTGAGCCCGCGCAGCACCGACCCGGTCGCGCGCGCCGGGCAGGCCTTCGCGACCGCGGCCGATCTCGAGGGCGTGACCTTCTCCACCGGCTCGGCGGTCGGCAGCACCGTGCTCGCCGAGGTCAAGTCGCAGCCGGTGCGTGTGCTGCTCGACCAGATGCTCAAGGACAGCGACAACACCCTCGCGGAGAACCTCGCCCGGGTGGTCTCGAAGACCGCGGGGCTCTCGGGCGCGGCCGCCTCGTTGCAGCAGGCGATCACGGGGGCGCTCAACCGCACCGAGCTGCCGGCGATCACGGGCTCCGTGATCAAGGACGGCTCGGGCCTGAGCGACGCGAACGCGGTGTCTCCGCAGTACGTCGCGGAGCTCATGGTGGCGCTGAGGGCGAACACGCTCGGCCTCAAGGTGGTCTACGACAACCTGCCCGTCGGCGGCCAGTCCGGGGACCTCGCCGATCGCTTCACCGGGGCGAACGCGGTCGCCGCGGGGCGCGTGATCGCCAAACCCGGCTGGATCGACTCGGAGCGCTCGCTCGCCGGCATCGTGGATGCCGCGGACGGCACCCCGCTCGCGTTCGCCTTCTACGCGATCAACACCGGCGGCATCCCGTACGAGGCCAGGGCTGCGCTCGACGACCTGACGACCGCCGTCTTCAACTGCGGCGACAACCTGTCGAACAACTAGACCATCTGTCGAAACGGGGGGAAGCGGATGTCCAGGGCGCTGTTCATCATCGACGTGCAGAACGACTTCACCGAGGGCGGTGCGCTCGGGGTCGAGGGGGGCGCCGCGGTCGCGGCGGGCATCAGCGGGCTGCTGAAGGAGCATCCCGACCGCTACGACGTGGTGTTCGCCTCGCGCGACTGGCACGACGCCGACAACGACAACGGCGGCCACTTCCACGCCCAGCCCGACTACGTCGACACCTGGCCGGCGCACTGCGTCGCGGGGACGCCCGGTGCCGACTACCACCCCGCGCTGGCCACCGATGCGATCGACGTGCACGTGCGCAAGGGCCAGGGCAAGCCGGCCTACTCGATCTTCGAGGGCACGACGGATGACGGCGCCACCGTCGCGCGGAAGCTCGACGAGCTCGGCGTGACCGACATCGACATCGCGGGCATCGCGACCGACTACTGCGTGCGGGCCTCCGCGCTCGACGCGATCGGCGAGGGCCGGCGGGTGCGGGTGCTCACCGACCTCGTGGCCGGGGTCGCGCCGGCCTCCAGCGCCGCCGCACTGGAGGAGATCGCGGCGGCCGGCGGCGAGGTCGCGTGAGCGCCTGACACGGCGCACGCGACCGATATCGAACTGCGCAAGGCCCAGGGCACGGAGCACGGCCGCTACCTCGCCGAGTCCGCGCTGGTGCTGACCGGTCCGCTCAGAGGGCCCGCACGCTGTTGCTGCGCGCGTCGTGGGTCAGCTCGACGAACCCGAGCTTCTCGAGCAGCGGCGGCAGATACATCCCGAAACGGCCTCGATAGCCCTTACGGAGGCCGTACCAGCCGCCGACCGGGTTGGTCTCGGCCCGTCCCCAGGCCTCGACGGTGCCCTCGGCAGCCGGCTTGTTCTCGTCGGCCGCTCCGAGCGGCACCCAGTCGCCCTGCTCCCTGAGCCAGGCGGTGAGATCCTCGATCGCCCGGGCCTGGTACTTGAGGGTCGTGGAGCCGACCTGGCAGACCAGCTCGTCGCCGTCGACGTACATCGTGTAGTTCGAGCTCCCGGGGGCTGTCGTGAGCTCCCAGGGCTGATCCATCGTTCCGTCGGCCATCATCTCTTCCCTTCTGCGGTTCCTACGAAGTGTGGCAGTACGCCGATTCATCCGCCACGGTCGCGGTCACGCCAGGCACCGCGCTCACCGAGGCGCTCCCAGCTGGCGTTGATGAACACTCAGGGTGCTGAGATCGGCGACTGTGGAACGACATGACGCCGCGCGGCGGTATCTGCCTAGGCTGACCCGATGCGACGCTCAGTCATACCGAGTTATACTAGAACCATGAAGACCGCGATCTCGCTGCCGGACGAGCTCTTCGCGCGTATCGAGGCCGCCGCCGCCGACACAGGGATGTCGCGCTCCGCCTTCCTTGCAGCCGCAGCCGAGAGCTACCTGCGCCAACGGGACGCGGATGCTGTGACTGCTCGAATCAACGAGGTCATCGAACGGGTGGGTGACGTCTCCGAGCCATGGGCGCTCGACGCCGGTCTGCAGTGGCTGGAGGATGAGTCCTGGTGACGAGTCGGGGCCAGCTGCATTGGGTCGACTTCGGCGCCCCTACGGGAAGCGAGCCAGCGTTCCACCGACCAGCGGTAGTCATCCAAAGTGATCGTTTCAACCGCAGCAACATCTCGACGTGCGTGGTCGCCATCATGACGAGCAACACCGCGCGGGCTGACGTGCCCGGCAACGTCTTTGTGCCGGCATCCGCGTCGGGGCTCGCCCGCGACTCTGTCGTCAACGTCACGCAGCTGGTCACACTTGACAGGTCGCGTCTCGGCGAGCACGTCGGCACGCTCCCCGCCTACCTCGTCGCCGAGCTCAGCGCCGGCCTGAGGCTGGTACTCGATCTCTGACTACACCAGTAGCTGGTGCTTGGCGAGGTCACGGTAGAGCGGCGTCGACTTCACGAGCTCGGAGTGGGTTCCGACGCCGACGACCGTGCCGTGGTCGAGCACGACGATACGATCCGAGTCGACGACCGTCGAGAGCCGGTGCGCGATCACGATGAGCGTGCGGTTCTCGGCGACCGCGTCGATCGCCTCCCGCAGCATCTGCTCGTTGAGGCCGTCGAGGCTCGAGGTCGACTCGTCGAGCAGCAGGATGGGGGGCGCCGCGAGCAGGGTCCGCGCGATCGCAAGGCGCTGGCGCTCGCCGCCGGAGAGCATGACGCCGCCTTCGCCGACCGCGGCATCCAGGCCGGCCGGGTTGCGCTCGAGCACCTCGGTGAGGTTCACGGCGCGCAGCACCCCTACGCACTGCTCGTCGGTCGCCTCGGGGGCGCTCAGCAGCAGGTTCTCGCG
>JBAQPI010000233.1:0-4982 GCA_049305635.1 Rhodoglobus sp.
TCGAGCACCTGGCGGGCGAGGCGGTCGGTGAGTTCGCCGGACTCGACGAGGGTCACGAGCTGCGCCACGTCGGCGGGCGCGACGAGGGATGCCGCATCCACCCCGCGCTCGTTGGCGATGCGTGACAACTCGCCGGTCCACCACTTGCGGGCCTGGGCGGGGGCGGCACCGGCGGCCACCGTCTCCTCCACCTCGGTGAGCAGGCCGCCGTTGACCACATCCTGGAACTCGAGGTCGCTGAACCCCCACGCCGCCTTGAGACGATTGCGGCGAAGGGCCGGAGCCTCGGGCAGTGCAGCGCGCAGCTCTTCGATCAGCTCGAGCGACGGCTCGACGGGAAGGAGGTCAGGCTCGGGAAAGTATCGATAGTCGTCGGCGTCGCTCTTGGGACGTCCGGCGGAGGTGACGCCGGTGTCCTCGTGCCAGTGGCGGGTCTCCTGCACGATCGCGGTGCCGGCGGCCAGCAGCGCCGCCTGGCGCTGGATCTCATAGCGCACGGCACGCTCCACGCTGCGCAGCGAGTTCACGTTCTTCGTCTCCGTGCGGGTGCCGAGCTTGCCGGATCCGCGAGGCGACAGCGACACGTTCGCGTCGCAGCGCAGGTTGCCGCGCTCCATCTTCGCCTCGCTGATGCCGAGCGCGACGACGATGTCACGGATGGCGGCGACGTACGCCTTGGCGAGTTCGGGGGCATCCTTCTCCGCGCCCGGGATCATCTTGGTGACGATCTCGACCAGCGGCACGCCCGCACGGTTGTAGTCCACGAGCGAGTACTCGGCGCCCTGGATGCGCCCGGTCGAGCCGCCGACGTGGGTGAGCTTGCCGGCATCCTCCTCCATGTGCGCGCGCTCGATCTCGATGGTGAAGTTGCGTCCGTCGGCGAGTTCGACATCCACTGTGCCATCGAAGGCGATCGGCTCGTCGTACTGGCTGATCTGGTAGTTCTTCGCCAGATCCGGGTAGAAGTAGTTCTTGCGCGCGAAGCGGCTGCTGGGCGCGATCTGGCAACCCAGCGCGAGGCCCAGGCTGATCGAGTAGCGCACCGCGAGCTCGTTGACCACCGGGAGGCTGCCGGGCAGGCCCAGGTCAACGGGCGTGATGTAGGTGTTCGGCTCGGCGTGCACGTTGCCGAGCGCGGCCGGGTTGGGGGCATCCGAGAACATCTTCGTCTGCGTGTTCAGCTCGACGTGCACCTCGAACCCCAGGGTCGGCTCGAACAGCTCGAGCGCCTTGTCGAAGTCCATCAGATCTGCCTTGGCCACCCGTCGATTCTAGGCGGGGGCGTAGCAGAACGCCCTCAATGGCATTAGCGTGGGGGAATCCCACCCGGACAGGGCAGGGGCGCGCAGGACCCCGTGCCGGATTCGGCTCTCCTCGCGCAATTGAGAACGACGTATCGAGGGAGATATGCGATGAAGACGAAGGCTGCCGTCAACTGGGGCGCAGGTCAAGACTGGAAGATCGAAGAGCTCGAGCTCGACGATCCCAAGCATGGCGAAGTGCTCGTCAAGCTTGCTGCATCCGGACTGTGTCACTCAGACGAGCACATCGTCACCGGTGACATGCCTGTCCCCGCCCACCCGTACATCGGCGGCCACGAGGGCGCAGGCGTAGTGGAGAAGGTGGGGCCCGGTGTGGAGAGCCTGAAGGTCGGCGACCACGTCGTGCTGAGCTTCATTCCGGCCTGCGGGCGCTGCAAGATGTGTTCCACGGGCCACCAGAACCTCTGCGACCTCGGTGCCGGCATCCTCGCCGGCCTCCAGATCACCGACAACACCTCCCGTCACCACATCGACGGACAGGATGCCCGGCTCATGTGCGTGCTCGGCACGTTCGCCCCTTACACGGTCGTGAACGAGGCCTCCGCCGTGAAGATCGATGACGACATCCCACTCGAGGTTGCAGCGCTCGTCGGGTGCGGCGTGACGACCGGCTGGGGATCGGCGGTCAATAGCGCCGCCGTGAAGCCGGGCGACGTGGTCGTCGTCGTCGGGGTCGGCGGGATCGGCTCCAATGCGGTGCAAGGTGCGCGGATCGCCGGGGCGAAGTACATCGTCGCGGTCGACCCGGTGGAGTTCAAGCGCGAGAACGCGCAATCGCTCGGCGCCACCCACTCCGCCGCCAGCATCGAGGAGGCCATGCCTCTCGTGTCGCAGATCACGCGCGGCGCGATGGCCGATTCGGTCATCTACACGGCCGGTGTCGTGGAGGGGGAGCTGATCGCCGGCATCCTGGCGCTGACCACGAAGGGCGGCACCGCCGTGGTCACCGGACTCGGCCACGCCGCCCAAATGGACGTGAGCATGTCGCTGTTCGACCTGACGCTGATGCAGAAGCGGCTTCAGGGCTCGCTGTTCGGTGCGGGTAACCCGCGCGCCGACATCCCGCGCCTGCTGAGCCTGTACCAGAACGGTCAGCTGAAGCTGGACGAGCTGGTCACCCGCACCTACAGCCTGGAGGAGATCAACCAGGGCTACCAGGACATGCGCGACGGCAAGAACATCCGTGGTGTGATCATCTACAACTGACGTGATTCCGCAGAACGAGATCGCCGTGACCCCGAAAGGCGGGGTCGCGGCGATGCTCAGTCCGGCCACTCTCGGCGCCTTCGACAAGGCCGTCGTGGGACGCCGAACCGAAACCGAAGTGCTGCTGGCCGCGCTCGCGGCAGGTCGGCACGTGATGCTCGAAGGCCCGCCGGGTACCGGCAAGTCCACCCTGCTGCGCACCCTCGCGACCGCCGCAGGGGTCAGCCTGGTGTTCGTCGAGGGCAGCGCCGAGCTGACTCCCGGTCGGCTGGTCGGCAGCCACGACCCCAGCCGCGTGCTCGCCGAGGGCTACCGGGATGAGAATTTCCTCGACGGGCCGCTGCTGCAGGCGATGCGCAGCGGCGGGCTCCTGTACCTGGAGGAGCTCAACCGGGTGCCGGAAGAGACCATCAACGTCCTCATCACCGTCATGAGCGAGGGGGAACTGCACGTCCCGCGGCTCGGACTGGTGCGCTCTGTGCCCGGGTTCGCGCTGGTCGCGGCGATGAACCCGTTCGATGCGGTCGGCACCGCCCGGATCTCCGCCGCCGTCTACGACCGCACCTGCCGCATCCGGATGGACTACCAGAGTGCGCCGGACGAGGAGCAGGTGGTCGAGCGCGCCGTGCGCAGCACCCCCGCTTCCAGCGGAGGTGCCCCCGCGATGGACGCGAGCCGGTCGGTGGCCCTCGTGCGCGCGACCCGTGACCACCCCGAGATCCGGATCGGATCTTCGGTCCGCGGCGCGATCGACATGATGCTGGTCGCCGACCGATTGGCTCGCCTGCGGGCTCTGCCCCCCGACGACCCCGGAGTGAGTCTGGATGCGTCCCTGGCTGCGCTGACCGGGCGCATCCGCGTGCAGGAGGGCGGCGAACGCAGCGCCGAAGAGATCATCACCGAACTGTGGCACCGCGTATATGACCCGCCGGCGGAGACCGAGCGCCCGGACGACCCGGGAAAAGCGGCCGGGGCGACCGGGCGCGACCGTCCGGCGCCCCTCGCGCCCCGCTGAACAACCGCCCCCCGCAGGGCTCCGAGCCTTCCGATCCACCACCCGCCACGAGCGGGCGGCACCTGCTGCAGGCACTGCCCGGGTTCCAGGAGGTCTCTCCCGAGGTGGGGATGCTCGACGAGCAGGCGCTGAGCGCGTTGGAGCGGCGCGACCCGGACGCTGCGCTCACCCTGGTCGCGGAGATGAGCGGCGCCACCGACGAGCGCTTGCGACGGCTGGCGCGGGCACTGGCCGGACGGATCATGGTGCGGGCCGCGTCACCCCGGGGGGCGCCCCGGCCCGGGGTCGGCCGAATCCGGCCGACCCGGTGGCAGCCCGGCGTCGACATCGACGTCGACGAGAGCATGGAGGTCCTCCTGCCGGCCGCGCTCGCCGGGAGCGCGCCCGACGCGGAGCAGCTGCGCGGACCCGGTTGGACCCGGCCGGCCACCGCGGTGTGCCTCGTGGTGGACCGCTCCGGATCGATGGGCGGGGAGCGCCTGGCGACAGCCGCCGTCGCCGCAGCCGCGGTGGCACTCCGCAGCCCCGACGATTACAGCGTGATCGCCTTCGGATCGGCGGTGAGCACCATCAAGGCCCAGCGCCAGCCTCGCGCGGTGGAGCGCGTGGTGGGAGACCTGCTCTCGTTGCGCGGCCACGGACGCACCGACCTCGCCGCCGCATTGCGCGCTGCCACTGCGCAGCTGGACCAGTCCCGGGCGACCCGACGGATCGTGCTGCTGCTGTCGGACGGACGATCCACCGCAGGGGATGACCCGGTCCCAGCGGCCAGGGCCGTCGATGAGCTGCTCGTTCTGGCTCCCGTGGGGGGGAACGAATCCGGAGATCAGGCGCGATCGTTCGCGCGCGTCGGGGGCGGACGGTTCGCCGAGGTCGCCGGACCCAGCGGGATCCCGGCCGCCGTCGCATCTTTGTGGCAATGAGCCAGGGGACGAGTCGGCGCGGCCCTTTCGCTGGCCGCGAACGGCGGCTGGACGGCCGAGTCTCGTCGGGGGGTGGTGGTGGTGGGCCCGCCCCGCCGTCCTATGCTGGCTCCGACAGGGCATCAGCCACTCGCCCGGGTCGTCATCCATCAGTTGGCGATCAAGTATGGATCTGAGCCATGCGCGCACCTTCGAACGGTCCGCTATGTGCACGAAAGTCCCTCACCCGACCCGCTGGCAGGCGGAACGCGCCCTCATCGCGATCGTCGCCTCCGCACACGCGGGCGACACGACGCCGAGAGCCGTCTATCCCTGCCACGACTGCGCCGCCTGGCACCTCACGTCCCAGCGACCGAAGGGGTTCGCGCTCCCGCCCCGCCAGTGAGTCAGCTCTTCTCCTTCACAGACCGTTCGCTTCGAAGATCTGGTACTGGTACATATCTTCGAATCTTGGGAGAATTGGGGTATGGAACCCGCCGCCCTCCTCGAGCTCGACTCGACGATGCTCGGTGCGTT
>JBAQPI010000234.1:0-6587 GCA_049305635.1 Rhodoglobus sp.
GCGAGCAGGGCGTACGTCGCCGCGTCGGCGTCGAGGTCGAGGTCCTCGATCTTCAGCGGGGTGCCGACGTTCGCCTCGATCATGCGAAGTGCGTCCTCGATCACCGTGAGGTTGCGCAGGCCGAGGAAGTCCATCTTCAGCAGGCCGAGATCCTCCAGCGGCGGCTGGTCGAACTGCGTGATGATCGCGCCGTCATCCTCGCGCTTCATGATCGGCAGCACGTCGATGAGCGGCTCGGCGGACATCAGCACGCCCGCGGCGTGCACGCCCCATTGGCGCTTGAGGTTCTCGATGCCGAGCGCGGTGTCGAAAACGCGCTTGGCCTCCGGGTCGGTCTCGACGATGCCGCGCAGGTCGGCGGCCTCCTTGTAGCGCTCGGCGGCCTTGTCGAAGACGTCGGCGAGGCCGATGTCCTTGCCCATGATCGTCGGGGGCATCGCCTTGGTGAGCTTCTCGCCCACGGCGTACGGCATCCCGAGCACACGCGCGGAGTCCTTGAGGGCCTGCTTGGCCTTGATGGTGCCGTAGGTGACGATCTGGGCGACGCGGTCGTCGCCGTACTTCTCGGTGACGTAGCGGATCACCTCCGGACGGCGGCGGTCGTCGAAGTCGACATCCACGTCCGGCATCGACACGCGCTCCGGATTCAGGAAGCGTTCGAAGATCAGCCCGTGCGCGAGCGGGTCGAGCTCGGTGATGCCCATGGCGTAGGAGGCCATGGAGCCTGCGGCCGAACCGCGACCGGGACCGACCCGGATGCCCTGCCCCTTCGCCCACGCGATGAAGTCGGCCACCACCAGGAAGTAGCCAGGGAAGCCCATCTGGGTGATGACGGAGACCTCGTAGTCGGCCTGGGCCTGGTGCGCCTCGTCCACGCCGCTGGGGAACCGCCGCGCCATGCCGGCCGCGACCTCCTTGGCGAACCAGCTCGCCTCGGTCTCCCCCTCCGGCACGGGGAAGCGCGGCATGAGGTCGCGCTTCTCGAAACCGATCTCGCAGCGCTCGGCGATCAGCAGGGTGTTGTCGCAGGCATCGGGCTGGTCGCGGAAGATGCCGCGCATCTCGGCCGCGGACTTGAGGTAGTACTCGTCCCCGTCGAGTCTGAAGCGGTTGGGGTCGTCCATGGTCGATCCCGTGCCGACACAGAGCAGCACCTGCTGCGCGAGGGTGTCCGCGGCATGCACGTAATGGAGGTCGTTCGTGGCGACGAGCGGCATCCCGAGCTCCTTGGCGAGCCGCAGGAGGTCGCCGATCGTGCGGCGCTCGATGTCGATGCCGTGGTCGCCGATCTCGGCGAAGAAGTTCTCCTTGCCGAAGATGTCCTGGAACTCCGCGGCGGCCTTGCGCGCCTGATCGTACTGGCCGAGCCGCAGGCGCGTCTGCACCTCCCCGCCGACGCAGCCCGTCGTCGCGATGACGCCCTTGGAGTACCTCGAGAGCAGTTCCCGGTCCATGCGCGGCTTGAAGTAGTAGCCCTCGATCGAGGCGAGCGAGGACATTCTGAAGAGGTTGTACATCCCCTCGTTGTTCTCGGCGAGCAGGGTCATGTGCGTGTACGCACCCGAGCCGGAGACGTCGTCATCGGCCTGTGCGCTGGTGCCCCAGCGCACCCGGGTCTTGTCGCCGCGATGGGTACCCGGCGTCACGTAGGCCTCGGTGCCGAGGATGGGTTTGATGCCGCGGGCGATCGACTGCTTCCAGAAGTCGTAGACCCCGAACATGTTGCCGTGGTCGGTGATCGCGATGGCCGGCATCCCCTCGTCCACGGCCGCATCGAGCAGCGGGGCGACCCGCGCGGCCCCGTCGAGCATCGAGTACTCGGAGTGCACGTGCAGATGCACGAAGGAGTCGCTGGACGCCACTGGTTCTCCGCTGGTCGATGGGGTTCAACAACACTAAGCCCGACCGCAGTGAGTCGCCCGCGGCACGCCCTAGTCGGCCCGAAGCACCTCAAGCGCGTGTTGAAGGTCGCCGGGATAGGGACTCTCGAACTCGACCGGCTGCCGGGTGGCGGGATGCGCGAAGCCCAGGCGCCTGGCGTGCAGCCACTGCCGGGTCAGGCCCAGGCGCGCCGAGATCGTCGGGTCGGCGCCGTACATCGCGTCGCCGACACAGGGATGCCGCTGGGCCGCCATGTGCACCCGGATCTGGTGCGTGCGCCCGGTCTCCAGCTCGATCTCGAGCAGGGCGGCGGAAGGGAACGCCTCGAGCGTCTCGTAGTGGGTGACGCTCGGCTTGCCGTCCGCGGTGATCGCGAACTTCCAGCTCGCGCCGGGGTGGCGGCCGATCGGCGCGTCGATGGTACCCGCGAGCGGGTCCGGGTGGCCCTGCACGACGGCGTGGTAGATCTTGTGCACCTCCCGGTCGTGGAAGGCGCGCTTGAGCGCGGAATAGGCTGACTCGGTCTTGGCGACGACCATGAGCCCGCTCGTGCCGACGTCCAGCCGGTGCACGATGCCCGCGCGCTCCGCCGCCCCCGAGGTCGCGATGCGGTACCCGGCGCCGGCGAGGGCCCCGAGCACGGTCGGACCGTCCCAGCCGATCGAGGGGTGGGCGGCGACGCCAGGCGGCTTGTCGATCACGACGATGTCCTCGTCGTCGTAGACGATGCCGAGGTCGGCGACCACGGCGGGGACGATCGAGGGCTCGACCTTCGGCTGCCAGCTGACCTCCAGCCAGCCTCCGGCAGGCAGGCGGTCGGACTTGCCGAGCACGCGTCCGTCGAGCACGACCCCGCCACCCTCGGCGACCTCGGCAGCGAAGGTCCTGGAGAAGCCCAGGAGCTTGGCGATCGCGGCGTCGACCCGCTCGCCGGCGAGGCCGTCCGGCACGAAGAGACTGCGCGATTCCACGGTCAGGATGGCCCCGCGCACGCGACCACGGCCGCGTCAGTCAGGGCCGGTGATCAGTTGCCGGCAAAGCCGGGGTAGTTCGCCGGCGGCTGCACCGCGGCCGGCTGGGCGTACTGCTGCGGCGGCGGGCCGGCGGTGACGCCGGCCGGGACGGCTCCGCCGGCGTTGCTCGCGGTGAGCGCACTCGAGGTGTCGAGCTCACGCAGCTGGCCCTCGATGTAGCTCTTGAGCTTGAGCCGGTACTCCCGCTCGAAGTTGCGGAGCTCCTCGATGCGGTGCTCGAGCGACTGACGCTCCTGGTCGAGGGAGCTGAGGTGGGCGCGCTGCTGGTTCTCGGCCTCGGCGACCAGACGCGCCGCGGCGGCGTGACCCTCGGCGATGAGCGCGTCGCGCTTCTCGACGCCCTCGCGCACGTGTTCCTCGTGCAGACGGCGGGCCAGCTGCAGCAGGTTGTTGGTGTTGCTCGGGTCCATCGACGCGGTATCCATGCCCGGGGCGGCGAAGGCCGGCGCGGGTGCGGGCGCCGCCACCGGCTCGGGCTGCGCGTACTGCGGGGCGGCCTGGGCGCCGCTGCGCTGCAGCTCGTTGATGCGGGAGTCGCTCGCGATGAGGCGCTGACGCAGCTCCTCATTCTCCTGGTTCAGGCGGCGGAGCTCGACGACCACCTCGTCGAGGAAGTCGTCCACCTCGTCCTGGTCGTAGCCCTCGCGGAACTTGGTCGGCTGGAACCGCTTGTTGACCACATCTTCAGGAGTCAGTGCCATGGAAGTCACCCCGTGAACTTTCTACGTCTACTTGACGTTCTACTCAACGTCATTATGAGCCATGGCCACCGCTCGGTCCAAGGTCTCTTCTCCAGAGTACCCCGGGGTCATCAGTTCACGAATCCGAGCGCGACCGAGATGAGGATGATGACGGCGAGCATGACGATCGACCAGGCGAAATCGAGGGCGGCATTGCCGATCCTCAACGGCGGGATGACGCGCCGGACCGCCTTGATCGGTGGATCGGTGACCGTGTACACGCCCTCGGCGAGCACGAGGCCCGCGCCGCGCGGCCGCCAGCTCCTGGCGAAGCTGCGCGCGAGGTCGAGGATGAACCGCGCCCACATCAGGACGAAGAAGATCGTCAGCGCGATGTAGACGATCGTCGCGATGATCGACACGACACTCACGAGAGCCAGACTACCGTCCGGCGAGCCCCGTGCCGGACGCTACTGGGCGAAGAAGGATGCGTCGACGTCCGAGTCGACCTCGGCGTGGTCGCCGCTGACGGCGACGTGCTCCGGCGAGAGCAGGAAGACCTTGCTCGTGACCCGCTCGATCTTGCCGTAGAGGCCCTGGGAGAGCCCGCTCGCGAAGTCGATGAGGCGACGCGCATCCGGCTCGCTCATCTGCGAGAGGTTGATGATGACGGGCACGCCGACACGGAAGTTCTCGGCGATCACCTGGGCGTCCTTGTACTGGCGCGGGTGCACCGTGAGGATCTCGTTCATCTCCGGCCCCGCGTGACGCGAGCCGCTCGGGCGCCGCAGGGGCGTCACGGGGGCGCGACCAGGGGCCGGGGAATGGGCGATGGGCGCCGCGGGCGCAGCGGGCTGCTCGTAGTCGTAATCCTCGTCGGCCAGGCCGAGATAGACCATCGTCTTGCGCAGTGGGTTCGCCATGGTGTCCTCCGATACCGCTGAAGCTTCTAGCACGAGATTAACCTCCTGCGGGCCGGTTTCCCGTGATTGCGCTGCCGATGCGCAGGTGTGTCGCGCCTTCGAGGATCGCCTCGCGGAAGTCCCCCGACATCCCCATCGACAGGGCGGATGCCTCCGCCGCGACCGTGAGGAGTCGCTCGGAGTACCCGCGCACCCTCGCGAACGCGGCCCGCGGCTCGGCGTCGAGAGGCGCCACAGCCATGAGGCCGCGCAGGCGCAAGCCGGAGGTCGCGAGCACCCGCTCGGCGAGCGGCTCGAGGTGCTCGGGCCTGGCGCCGCCGCGATCGGGGTCGTCCGTGAGGTTCACCTGGAGGAACACGTCGAGCACGGGCTCGCCGCTGAGGGCCGTGACGAGCGCCGCGCGGTCCACCGAGTGCACCGCGGCGGCATATTCGCGAACCTGCCGAGCCTTGTTCGACTGCAGCTGACCGATGAAGTGCCAGCGCAGGTCGAGGTCCGCGAGTTCGGCGGACTTGGCGAGCGCCTCCTGGTGACGGTTCTCCCCCACGTCGCGCACTCCGAGGCCGACAAGCTCGCGCACGAGGGAGGCGGGGTGGAACTTGGTCACGACGATCGTCGTGATCTCTGCTGGGTCGCGGCTCGCGTCGCGCGCCGTCTCGGCGACCTCGGCGCGAACGGACTCGAGTCGCTGCGCGAGGTCCACTACTTCAGGAAGTCTGGAACGTCCAGATCGCCGTCGTCGTCGTCGTCGAAGCCGCGGTCCACGGGCGCGGTGTGCACGAGGCTCGGCTCGGCCGTGGGCCAGCTCGCGTCGACTTCGGCGGGCGCGGCATCCACGGGCGGCACCACGTAGTTCGTGCGCCGCCCCTCCTTGGTCTTCACGGTCGGCTCGCCCCCGTCGAAGCCGGCGGCGATCACGGTGACGCGCACCTCGTCGCCGAGGGTGTCGTCGATGACGGCGCCGAAGATGATGTTCGCCTCGGGGTGCACTGCCTCCTGCACGAGTCTCGCGGCGTCGTTGATCTCGAAGATGCCGAGGTTCGAGCCGCCCTGGATCGACAGCAGCACACCGTGCGCGCCGTCGATCGAGGCCTCGAGAAGGGGGGATGCGACGGCGAGCTCGGCCGCCTTGATGGCCCGATCCGCGCCCCTGGCCGACCCGATGCCCATGAGCGCGGAGCCCGCGCCCTGCATGACCGACTTGACGTCCGCGAAATCGAGGTTGATGAGGCCTGGGGTCGTGATGAGGTCGGTGATGCCCTGCACCCCCGCGAGCAGCACCTGGTCGGCGGTCGCGAAGGCCTCCAGCATCGAGATGCCGCGGTCGCTGATCTCCAGCAGCCGGTCGTTGGGGACGACGATGAGCGTATCGACCTCGCTCTTGAGGCTCGCGACGCCGATCTCGGCTTGGGCGGAGCGGCGCTTGCCCTCGAAGCCGAAGGGCTTGGTGACGACACCGATCGTGAGCGCGCCGATGGACTTGGCGATGCGGGCCACGACAGGCGCGCCGCCCGTGCCGGTGCCGCCGCCCTCGCCCGCGGTGACGAAGACCATATCGGCGCCCGCGAGGGCCTCCTCGATCTCCTCCGCGTGGTCCTCGGCGGCGCGGCGACCGACCTCGGGGTCGGCTCCGGCGCCGAGTCCACGGGTGAGTTCGCGGCCCACGTCGAGCTTCACGTCCGCGTCGCTCATGAGCAGCGCCTGGGCATCCGTGTTGATCGCGATGAATTCGACGCCGCGCAGGCCGAGCTCGATCATCCGGTTGACGGCGTTGACACCACCACCGCCGATGCCGACGACCTTGATCACGGCGAGGTAGTTCTGGTTCGACGTCATGTCCCGGCCTCCACTGCAATGTACTGATGACTTTCAACCTCTACTTGAGATCTAAAGTTATGCTCAGTATGTGTTTCCTTGGTTGAGGGTAGGTCGGTCTCCGCGACGCGCACCGAACCGACGCCGCGTGTCGGCAAACCTGCGTGTGCGCTGGTCAACTGGGGTGGAAGATGCCGTTGCTCGGCGCCGACACGTCGAAGGTTCCCGCGCGGGCCGGGTCGATCACCGCGATG
>JBAQPI010000235.1:0-5365 GCA_049305635.1 Rhodoglobus sp.
CGTCGATCATCCTCTGGGGGCCGCCCGGTACCGGCAAGACGACGATCGCGAAGGCGATCGCGACCTCATCGGGCCGCAAGTTCGTCGAGCTCTCCGCGGTGACCGCGGGGGTGCGCGACGTGCGCCAGGTGATGGAGGAGGCGCTCTCGGCGCGCGACCTCTACGGGCTCACGACCGTGCTGTTCCTCGACGAGATCCATCGCTTCTCGAAGGCGCAGCAGGATGCGCTGCTGCCCGGCGTCGAGAACGGCTGGGTGATCCTGATCGCGGCCACGACCGAGAACCCGTCGTTCTCGGTGATCTCGCCACTGCTGTCGCGGTCGCTGCTGCTCACGCTCGAGCCGCTCGACGACGACGATCTCGGCGTGCTCATCGATCGCGCGCTCGAGGACCCGCGCGGGCTCGGCGGCAAGGTCGAGCTCGAGCCCGAGGCGCGCGCGACGATCATCCGGCTCTCCTCTGGGGATGCGCGGCGGGCGCTCACCGCCCTCGAGGCCGCCGCGATCTCGGCGTCCGCGGCAGGCGGCCCGATCACCGCGGAGATCGTCGCCTCCGCCGTCGACCGGGCGCTGCTGCGCTACGACCGGCAGGGCGACGAGCACTACGACGTCATCAGCGCGTTCATCAAGTCGGTGCGCGGCTCGGATGTCGATGCCGCGCTGCACTACCTTGCGCGCATGATCGAGGCGGGGGAGGACCCGCGCTTCATCGCGCGGCGGGTGATCATCTCGGCGGCTGAGGACATCGGCATGGCCGACCCGCAGGCGCTCGTGATCGCGATGGCGGCCGCGGATGCCGTACAGCTGATCGGCATGCCCGAGGGCCGCATCCCGCTTGCCGAGGCCGTGGTCTACCTCGCGACGGCACCCAAGTCGAACGCGTCGTATCTGGCCCTGGATGCCGCGATCGCCGACGTGCGCGCCGGCCGGATCGGTCGCGTGCCGAAGCATCTCCGCGACGCGCACTACCCCGGCGCGAAGCGGCTCGGCCACGGCAAGGGCTACAAGTACGCCCACGACGAGGAGTTCGGGGTCGCGACGCAGCAGCACCTGCCCGACGAGCTCGTCGGCACGGAGTACTACCGGCCGAGTGCGAACGGCAACGAGCGGGATGTCGCGGCGCGGCTGGAAAGACTGCGCTCGATCATCCGCGGCGAGTAGTGGTAGCCTTGACGCTGCCCAAGGCCTGATTCCCGCGCGCGGCTGCAACGGAATCGCCGGCCGAGGAGCGCACGGTCTGTAGCCGACCTCGCTCCGCAGGGTCATCCCTCTGATTTCGCCGGACGATGTTGCGCGCGCATGCGTGCTCGCGAGTCCCCGGTAGCCATCGTCAGCTCAACACATGAAGGAAACCGTGTCCACCAAGTCACGTACTCGCAGCAAGACCCGCCTCTCGCGCGCGCTGGGCATCGCCCTCACGCCGAAGGCGGCCAAGTACCTCGAGAAGCGCCCGTACGCCCCCGGCGAGCACGGTCGCACCAAGCGCAAGGCCGACAGCGACTACGCCGTGCGCCTGCGCGAGAAGCAGCGCCTGCGCGCGCAGTACGGCATCCGCGAGGCCCAGCTCAAGATCCAGTTCGAGGAGGCGCGCAAGACCGCGGGCCTGACCGGTGAGAACCTCGTCGAGCAGCTCGAGATGCGTCTCGACGCCCTCGTGCTGCGCTCGGGCTTCGCCCGCACCACGGCGCAGGCGCGTCAGATGGTCGTGCACCGCCACATCCTCGTCGACGGAGCGCTCGTCGACCGGCCCTCGTTCCGCGTGAAGCCGGGCCAGCTCATCCACGTCAAGGAGCGCAGCGAGTCGATGGAGCCCTTCCAGGTCGCCGCCGCCGGCGCGCACCTCGATGTTCTCCCGAAGATCCCCGCCTACCTCGAGGTGGAGATCGACAAGCTGCAGTCGCGGCTCGTGCGTCGCCCCAAGCGTGCCGAGGTCCCCGTGACCTGCGAAGTGCAGCTCGTCGTCGAGTACTACGCGGCGCGCTGACGTAAGCCGCTGAAGGGGGTCGTGGCGTGTGCCGCGGCCCCCTTCGCGTTGTCCGATCGCTTTTCAGGCTGGGATGATGTTCGAGTGGATTATCCAAACATCGCCCAGTTGAACCTGAAAAGCGAGCGAGCCGAACGAGCGAGGAGCACAGCATGACCGGTGGTGACATCGCGGGCCTGATCGCCGCGGGCGTGTTCGCGGTGCTCGTAGGGCTGCTGGCCGTGCCCATCGTCAAGCTCGGGCGGGTCTTCGACGAGACCTCGGATGCCATCCGCGGCATCAAGGACGAGGTCACCCCGCTGCTCGAGGAGGCCAGCACCACCGTGAGCGAGACCAACAGGCAACTCGCCCGCGTCGATGCGATCACGTCGAGCGTCGAGGAGGCGACGGGCAACGTCTCCGCGCTCGTCGCGCTGTTCGCCGCGACGGTCGGGGGGCCGCTGATCAAGATCGCCGGGTTCTCGGCGGGCGTGCGTGCGGCGATCGGGGGCCTTCGGGCACCGAGGCGGGGCGGCCCGAGGTCGTAAGCTTGCAGGGTCGTTCACCACACCATCCACGCTGAGGAGCACCATGAAGAACGTCATCCTCCTGGTCGTCGGGGTCGCCGTCGGTTTCGTCGTCGCACACCAGGTCGCCAAGACCCCCGAGGGCAAGCGGTTCTTCGAGGACGTCGATAGCAAGGCCCGTGAGTTCGGCTCCGCCGTCGTCGACGGGTACAAGGCTCGTGAGGCCGAGCTTCGCGCCGCGGTGGCCGAGGCGGAGGACGTCATCGCGGACCTCCGCAGCCGCTGAGCCGGACCTCGACCTCGCCCGATCGCCGGCTCTCGATCGCCGGATGATCGCCCTTGACCACAGGACACCATGTACACCGCTGACATCCAGAACCGCTGGCTGACCTTCTTCGGGGACCGCGGTCACACGGTCGTGCCCTCGGCCTCGCTCGTGAGCGACGATCCGACCCTGCTGTTCACGGTCGCCGGCATGGTGCCCTTCGTGCCCTACCTCACCGGGCTCGTGCCCGCGCCGTACCCGCGCGCGACGAGCGTGCAGAAGTGCATCCGCACCCTCGACATCGAGGAGGTCGGCAAGACCCCCCGCCACGGCACGTTCTTCCAGATGAACGGCAACTTCTCCTTCGGCGACTACTTCAAGGAGCAGGCGATCGAGTTCGCCTGGGAGCTGTTGACCTCGAGCGAGTCCGACGGCGGGCTGGGCTTCGACGAGAAGGACCTCTGGGTCACCGTCTACAAGGACGATGACGATGCCGTGGACTTCTGGAAGAAGGCGGCGGGGATGCCCGACGACCGCATCCAGCGGCTGGATATGGACACGAACTACTGGTCGACCGGTCAGCCCGGTCCTGCCGGTCCGTGCTCCGAGATCTTCTTCGACCGTGGGCCGGAGTACGGCGCCGACGGGGGACCGGCGACCGACGACGACCGCTACGTGGAGATCTGGAACCTCGTCTTCATGCAGTACCTGCGCGGCGAGGGCTCGGGCAAGAACTTCGAGATCCTCGGCGAGCTGCCGAAGAAGAACATCGACACCGGCATGGGCATGGAGCGCGTCGCCTTCATCAAGCAGGGCGTCGAGAACATGTACGAGATCGATCAGGTGCGCCCGGTGCTCGACAAGGCCGCGGAGCTCTCCAAGCGCAAGTACGGCGCACACCACGACGACGACGTGCGCATGCGCGTGATCGCCGACCACGTGCGCTCGAGCCTCATGCTCATGACGGATGGCGTGAGCCCGTCCAATGAGGGTCGCGGTTACATCCTGCGCCGTCTCATGCGCCGCACGGTGCGCGCGATGCGCCTGCTCGGCGTCGAGGAACCGACCTTCGGCGAACTCTTCCCCGCCTCGCGCGACGCGATGCAGGCCCAGTACCCGGATGTCGCGACCGAGTTCGACCGCACGTCGCGCCTGGCCATCGGCGAGGAGGAGACCTTCCTCAAGACCCTCGCCGCCGGCACCACGATCCTCGACCTCGCGGTCACCCGGGCCCAGCAGGCCGGGGCGAAGGAGATCCCGAGCGACTCCGTGTTCCTGCTGCACGACACCTACGGCTTCCCGATCGACCTCACGCTCGAGATCGCAGAGGAGGCGGGCCTGACCGTCGACCGCGAGGCCTTCGACGCCCTCATGCACCGCCAGCGCACGATGGCCAAGGAGGATGCGAAGGCCAAGAAGCAACACCTCGCCGATCTCTCCGTGTACAGCGCGTTCCGCGCGATGGGCGAGACGGTCTTCACCGGCTACGACTACCTCGACACCGAGACGACCGTGCTCGGCCTCATCGTCGACGGCGCCTCGGTGAACCGCGCGACCGCCGGCCAGATCGCCGAGGTCATCCTCGCCGAGACCTCGCTCTACCCGGAATCGGGTGGTCAGGAGGCCGACGCCGGCAGGATTCTCGGCACGGGCTTCGAACTCGAGGTGCTCGACGTGCAGCGACCCGTCAAGGGGCTCGTGAGCCACAAGGTGCAGGTCACCTCGGGCGAGGTCGGGGTGGGGGATGCCGCGACCAGCGTGGTCGACCCGGAGTGGCGCAAGGGCGCGACGCAGGCGCACTCGGCGACCCACCTCATCCACGCCGCCCTGCGCCAGATCCTCGGCCCGGAGGCGCACCAGTCCGGCTCGTACAACAAGGCCGGGTTCATGCGACTGGACTTCTCCTGGAACCAGGCCCTCTCGCACGCGACGAAGACGGAGATCGAGGAGGTCGCCAACAACGCCGTGCGCGACAACCTCGAGGTGACCACGCGCATCCTGCCGCTCGCCGAGGCGAAGGCCCTCGGCGCCATGGCGCTCTTCGGCGAGAAGTACGGCGAGACCGTGCGGGTCGTCGAGATCGGCGGCCCGTGGTCGCTCGAGTTGTGCGCGGGCACCCACGTGACCCGCTCCTCGGAGGTCGGCCTCATCAACCTCGTCGGCGAGCAGTCCGTCGGCTCGACCAACCGCCGTGTCGAGGCGCTCGTGGGCATCGAGGCGTTCCGCGACCTCGCCGCCGAGCGCGCGATCGTCTCCGAGCTCACCAGCGCCCTCAAGACCCCGCGGGAGCAGCTGCCGGATCGCATCGCGGGCCTCGTGGCAGACCTCAAGGCGGCGGAGCGCAAGATCGCGCAGTTCGAGGCGGGCCAGCTCGCCCAGCGCGTTCCCGCGATCCTCGCCAACGCGCGTGCGGTCGGCAAGGTCGCCCTCGTGGCCGAGCACGTCGGGGTCGTCGGCTCCGGGGACGACCTGCGCGGCCTGGTCACGACGGTGCGCGAACGGCTCGGCTCCGCCGCGAGCGTCGTCGCGCTTGCGGCGGATGTCTCGGGCAAGCCCGCGGTTATCGTGGCCACCAACGACGCCTCCCGCGGTCTCGGGCTCAAGGCCGGGA
>JBAQPI010000236.1:0-3015 GCA_049305635.1 Rhodoglobus sp.
GGCAGGTAGAGCACCTCGCCGCGTTCCAGGCTCACCCGGTGGAGCATGAGCGAGATCGCGATGCCCGGGTCGCCCGGGTAGGCCACGGCGAGCTCGCGGAGGGTCACGAGGGCCGCGGTCGCGTCATCCGCGAGCCCGACCAGGCTCGAGACGAGTTCGTCGACCCCGAGCCCGCGCGTGATGAGCCACTCGAACACGCCGCGGATCTCGTCGTCGCCGGTCAGCCGGTCGATCCAGGCGCGGACCGGCGCTGACGGCCCCCGCCGCTCGAGCAGCCGCTCGAGGCTCTCCCTGGTCTCGGCGGCGGGCCGGAAGCCGCACAGCGCCTCGAAGCGCTCGCTGAGCGCGTAGATGAGCTCGGGCTTGTGGAAGGGATCCTTGTAGTTGCGCTCCGGGGCATCCGCAGGGATGCCCGCCGCCTCCTCACGCGCGAACCCGGCCCGCGCCTGCGCCGTCGTCGGATGCGCCTGCAACGACAGCGGGGAACCCGCGGCGAGCACCTTCAGCAGGAACGGCAGGCGTCCGCCCACGACGTCGAGCAGGGTCCCCTCCGCGCCGACGAGGCGGCTCGGCGACCCCGGGTGCGTGCCGAGCCAGAGTTCGGCCTCCGGCGCCTCCGACGGCGCGCGGCCGAGCAGCGCGGAGATCGCACCCGGCGCACCCCACGCGTAGTCCCGGGGGGTGTTGGTGATGCCTAGGAACATCTGACCACGCTACCAACCGTCGCGTCGGTGTCCTGAACACCGACGGGCGGATAGCGTAGCCGGATGGACCTGCCACCCCGGGGCGCACCCCGCGCACGCGCGGTGGTCGAGTCGTTCCTCGCAGACCCCCGCTTCTCCTCGGCGCTGTCGTTCACCATCATCGCCGCCGTGGTCGGTGCCGGTGCCGTCCGGCGCCTGATCGGGTGGCCGGGCTTCGGCGCCGCGCTCGCCGTGCTCGTGATCCTCGCGAGCGCGAGCCTGTTCGCGCGGAGGCGAACCCTCGAGTGGCGAGGCCTGTTGCCGGTCTCGCTCCTGGTGTTCGTGGGATGGTGCGCCCTCAGCATCATCTGGACGGCCCAGCAGTGGTCGGCGCTCGGAGGGATAGCGCACCAGGTCGTGGTCGCGTTGCTGGCCGTGTACATCGCGCTCGTGCGCGACCTCATCCAGGTCATCCGGGACTTCGGCGACGTGCTGCGCGGCTACCTGGCGATCTCCCTCGCCCTGGAGATCTTCGCGGGGCTGCTCATCGACCAGCCGATCGGCTGGCTCGGCGTCCGGGGCGCCCTCGACGGCGGCGGGCCCATCCAGGGGCTCGCAGGCAATCGCAACCAGCTCGGGATGATCGCCCTCATCGCCCTCGTCACGTTCGCCATCGAGCTCAGCACCAGGTCCATCCCGTCGATGCTCGGGGTCTTCTCCCTGGTGGGCGCGGCCGCGACGATCGCCCTCACCCGATCGCCCGTGACCATGGGCACCCTCGTCGCGGCCGCCGCCGCGACCGGCATCCTGCTCGCCCTTCGAACCGTCCCCGATTCGCGGCGGCGCTTCTGGGACATCGCCGTCGCGATCATCGGCGTGATCGCGATCGCGGCCGCCTTCCTGGGGCGCCAGGCGATCGTGAACGTGCTGAGCGCGACGACCGAGGTCGAGTCCCGCCTCACCCTGTGGCAGGCGCTCTGGGCCCTCATCCCCCTCCACCAGCTGGAGGGCTGGGGTTGGGTCGGCATCTGGCGAACCGACCAGACGCCCTACTCAGGGCTCGGCACAGGGTCCGCGCTCAACGCCTACGTCGACGTGCTCTTCCAGGTCGGCCTGGTCGGCCTTTCGGCATTCCTCGTGCTCGTGGGGCTCGGCTTCGTGCGCTCCTGGCTCGTGGCCACGAGACGCAAGACCGTCGTCTACCTCTGGCCGGCGCTGGTGATGGTGGTGCTCCTGGTCACCTCCCTCGCCGAGAGCACGGAGCTCGTCGACTTCGGATGGCTGACGCTGGTGGTCTGCATCACCCGCGCGGCGCAGGCGATGAGCTGGCGGTCCGCGTGGATGGCGGTGCAGAAGTCGGGACCGGAGCTCCCGCACGAGCGTTAGCGGGCCGGCTAGGGTTTCATCCAATCGAGCTCGACCGGGGAGTCGGCGTCGACGTCGCAGACCACGAACCCCTTCGACTCGTAGAGCAGATTGGTGCAGGCATCGCGCGCACGCTCGTAGAGCCCTGGCACGAGCAGCCCCATCTGAGGGCTCAGCACGAGGGGGCCCGATCCGAGGGGGTACGGCACCGAGTCGGTGGCCCCCAGCAGCCGCAGTTCGGGATTGGACCAGTATCCGACGTGCTGTACCGGACCCTCCCGTGCCGTGATGAACTCGGCCGCCGCGACTTGATCCGATCGGGACCACGGGCCCGGATCGTAGGCTTGGACGACCGAGTGAGCCGACTGCCACCCGACGAGCGTCACGATGCCGACCGCCGCTGCCAGCGCGCCGATGCGGGTGACGGTGCGCTGGCTTCGCAGTAATGCAGCGATGGCGGCGCCGGCGAACGCCGTCAGCACGACGGGAATCAGGAGCATGCCCGGGAACACGTGCCGGACGAAGATGCTGTTGGAGATCCCCACCCACCAGAGGGCGAGTGCACCGATCGCGCCGACACCTGCGACGAAGAACACGAGCTGTGAGCGAGCGCCCACGTCGAGCGGGCGCGAGGAGAGCCGGCGGATCAGCCAGAACGCGGACAGCGCGATGCCCGCGGCGGCGGCGGCCACCCACACCTGCCATGGAACGAACCACGCCTGGGCCAGGTGAATGCTGCGACCGACGATGTTCGGGGTCGATGTCTGAGCGAGCCCGGAACCGCTGTTGAGCACGAACGACCCGTACGACTTGAGGTTCTCGAGGTATTCCGTCCAGCCGAGGGAGGTGAGCTTCACCAGCTCCCAGAGGGCGCTCGGCAGCGCTGTGAACGCGGCGAGGGTGAGCGCCGCTGCGATGCGGAACGGCCAGGCTTTCTTACCCGAGGGAACGGGAAGCAGCAGTACGG